>CAYFRY010000044.1:0-8436 GCA_964345665.1 uncultured Oscillospiraceae bacterium | reverse complement strand
CATCAAAACCCTTAACCCATCCCAGCCATGTACTGAAGGTCAGCAAGAGCAGAGTCGCAAGCACAAAACTAGGAACGGAGACAAGCGTTGTGGTGATAAATACAATTAAACGATCCGGCCACCTGTTACGGTTCAGAGCAGCGGTTGTCCCGAGTATCAAGCCGGTCACTAAGGCCAAGGCAGCGGCTATGCCACCAATTTTGGCAGAAATCTGAAACGAAGAACCGATTTCTTGGGAAATCTCACGGCCTTTCTTTAAAGAAATACCCATATCGCCCTTAGAAAGGTTTTTCAAGTAGTGCACAAACTGCTCCGGTACAGGTTTATCCAAACCGTATCGTTCTGTCAGAACCTTCTTAACGGCCGGATCCAAAGCTTTTTCTGAATTAAAGGGTCCGCCCGGAACGGCATTCATCGTAAAAAAGGTCAAGGTAATGACAATGAAAATTGTCACAACAGCGAGCAAGACACGTTTAATGGTGTATCGCCACATAATATTCCCCCAATCAAAGTAGCAAATGAATCGGATTTGCTTATTTCGGTAATAATATGGGAACAAGTATAAAGTAAAAACGCGACTCAAACAAATGCTTTTTCATGTTTTCTAAGATTTATGCTTTGTTTTTATCAAAATTTAAGAGTTTATGACAGAAAAAAGCGTCCCACAGGACTTCAGCCTGCGGGACGCTCCACTTAAACTAAGCGGACAAATAAGGGATCGGCTTAGTAGTTAGGCTCAATCAAACCGTAATTACCGTCTTTTCTCTTATAAACGAGGCAAACACGATCACCCTCTTCAGAAAGGAAGAGTAGGAAGCTATGGCCAAGCATTTCCATCTGAAGACAAGCTTCATCCACGCTCATCGGGCTGATGTCGAATGATTTCCGACGAATCAACTTCCCTTCCAGCGTTTCTTCTTCCTCCTCATCAAAGGAGTCAACCGGAACTTGAGTCTTCAAGTACTCCTGTAAGTAGGCGTAGTCACGAACATTTTTCTGAAGACGGGTCTTGTGCTTACGAATCTGTCTCTCCAAGGCGTCAATACACAAATCCAGTGCCGTATTGACTTCGTCGGCGATGACTTCCGCACGATAGATGTGCCTTTTAATTTTAATCGTAATTTCTACGCATACTTGTTCCCCTTCGGGACGGACTTTGACGGTAGCGGTGGCATCATCCTTGAAATAGCGATCATATTTTCTAAGTTTGGACTCAACCCTCTCTCTCAACTGATCATTGATTTTGATGCCTTTTCCGGTAACATTAACTTTCATGAATACCGCTCCTTTCAAATCTATTTATGTTCAGGTTTCCCTGTAAACACCAATTATTAAACAGTTATAATACGCCGAGCTTCGACCTTCTATTCATTCTATTCTAATGCTTTCTCAACAAACTGACATCCGCTCTTTTCAAGCGCCTCACAAATATTTACTTTGTTTTGGAAAAATTTTCGGGAGACTTTGGCAAAAGCTACTAAGGCCTGCCATCCCAGTATAAAAACCTTTTTCATGTTGACGCTGTTTTTTCCTTTGGTACGAGCCCGAAACGTGATGTCGTGCAGGTAATGTTTCAGCTTTAAGCGCCGTGTCTCCGCCATCAGCACCGCATTAATCAACTTGAAATCAAGAGGGATATGGGGCAACAAAACCTCCAGCACCTCTTTTCTGTACAAACGGAAAGGAACGTTGGCATCTTTCACCCATACACGGAAAAATACGCTGAGAATCAGGGTCAGAACCTTAGAAACAAAGAGACGTGATTTCCCATCCTCACGTACTTTTCGATAGCCTGCACAAACAGGATAGACCCCACGCCTGAGCCAGAGATCCGGAAAATCCTCTGCCCTGGTCTGATTGTCCGAATCCGTCTGAAAAACATAGTCCGCACCCGCCTCAACGGCCAATCCATAGGCTTGCCTAAGGCTTGGTCCGTGTCCCTTATTACTTTCATTTAAGACAAGAAGCTGCGGCCTATCCGATTTCAATTCTTCTAAGAGAGCTGCGCTGCCATCCGTACTGCCGTCATTCAGAATCAGTAGGCGACTGGCCGGGCCGGCGCACTCCAGCATCGGATACCAAGCTTCAATCACTTCACTGAGGTTATCAACCTCGTTATATGCAGGGATGACAATGTATAAGCAATCGCCAATCGTCATTTGTCCGCCTTCTAGCCGTAGATGCCGCTAAAACAGCTCTCGGACTTAGCTATTTTGTCACAAATCCAAGTCAAATAATGAGCTTTCATTGTGTTTTTAGTATAACACAGTTTGTGCTTAACAATCGATCTTTTTAAAAAGAGGCAAAAAAAAGACTGTCCCTCAAGCACGATTGAACGCAGTTGTGAGACAGTCTCTCTTATTCAGCTAAAATCGGACGAAACCTTAATTAAGCTTTGTCTTTATCAGCGATGTAGGTCAGAAGATCGATGACGCGGTTGGAATAACCCCACTCATTGTCGTACCAGGAAACCAGCTTAAAGAAGCGTTTTTCGCCGGGTAGGTTATTCTGCAGGGTGGCCTTGCTGTCATAGATGGAAGAACGATTGTCATGAATCAGGTCGGTGGAGACAAGTTCTTCTTCCGTAACACCGAGCACGCCCTTCATGTAGGTTTCGGAAGCTTTCTTCAAAAGGCTGTCGATTTCCTCGATGGAGGTATCACGAGCCGCGGTGAAAGTCAGGTCAACCACTGAAGTCGTCGGTACGGGAATACGGAAAGACATACCGGTCAGTTTACCCTTGGTACTGGGCAGAACTTCGCCAACCGCTTTAGCCGCACCGGTGGTGGAAGGAATAATATTGATAGCTGCCGCTCTGCCGCCTCTCCAGTCTTTCTTGGAAGGACCGTCAACAACTTTTTGTGTAGCGGTATAGGCATGGATAGTGGTCATCAAACCGGTATCAATGCCGATGCCTTCTTTCATTAAAACATGAACGACAGGAGCCAAGCAGTTGGTGGTGCAAGAGGCGTTGGAGATGACGTGATGCTCATTTGTATCGTATTCATTTTCGTTAACGCCCATAACAAAGGTCTTAACGCCGCCCTTACCGGGAGCGGAGATGATAACTTTTTTAGCACCCGCTTTAATGTGACCGCCTGCGGAGTCTAAAGTGGTAAACAAGCCGGTGGATTCAATAACATAGTCAACACCCAGTTCGCCCCAAGGAAGATCTGCAGGATTACGCTGAGCCATAACGCATTTCACTTCATGGCCGTCCACAACGATGATGTCCTCGCCTTCCGCGTCAGCTGAGCTCTTTTTGGATGAGACTTCATGATTGAATTTACCTTGAACCGAGTCATATTTCAGTTGATATGCGAAATATTCCGCGTCAGTGGTTACGTCCGTTACAGCAACGACGTCAATTTCTTTACCCAGCAAACCCTGGTCGCAAAGCGCTCTAAAGACTAAACGTCCGATTCTGCCAAAACCGTTGATACCTACTTTAATTGCCATAGAATTCCTCCTAATTGTTCCGCACACGGGGCGGAGTATCGATGAATGAATACGGAAACCGTACCCATCAATTATAACAATTAAATGTCATTATTCAATCTTTTTTATGGAATAAGACCTTTTTAAGCAAGGACGTAAAGCTATAGTTTTGTTATACTGGTAAAAATTCTGTTGTTACGCGAAAAGGATACTTTGATGAACAAAGATAAGGAGCAAGCGAAAGTCCCTGACGAGGACAAGACCACCCAAAAGCTTCCTGATACCCCTACCCCGGTGCAAGACCTGCCTGACAAGGAGGAGGAAAAACCTGAGGTAGACGTCAGTGTCTTTATTGAAGAAATCAAAAACTCTACAGATTTACCGGAAGATATTTATAGTGCCTTAAACGAAGCTAGGTCTCGTGTCCGTATGGAAATCCCGGACCCACCCGCGGACTTGTGGGATAAGGAACTGGATGACTTGGCCGAACTGCCGAATCGCCCACTTCCCCACAGCAGCGCTCTGATAAATAACTTCCCGGACCTCTTCGGAGGGGAATCGGAAGATCGTCTTCACGAGCCGACCGAAGCTGAGCTGGACTTGTCCTTCTTTTCCGCTTTGCCAAGCTTAAAAACGGCGGACGTAGAAAACCAAATTCCGGATGCGGATTCGGAAGAAGACGAAACTTCTGAATTAAAGTCAGATAAAGAAGAGCTCACCGAAGGGGAGGCCCCGGAGTCAAAGGCTGCAGAAGAAACAGCCATCGAGGAAAAAAGCTCCAAGAAGAAAAAAAACAAGACAAAGGCCAAAACGAAAGTCGAGGGAAAGAGCGAAGCGAGTCTCAGTCCCTCTACAGTGGCGGAAGAACCGGTGCTCACGGAGGAGGAAGTCAAAGCGAAGAGACGACGTCGTATCAATCCGTGGTCCTTGCTTTTCGGAAAAAATAATGTTGTGGACGCAACCGCCACCTTGATTTTTTTACACGCCGTCATCATGCTGACTTTTGAGATCGTCTGGTTACGCTTGCCGGCGGAATGGATAGGTATCAGAAAAAACAGCTTTATTGCTTTTGCTTTAGTAAGCATCACGGTGCAGGTCGTAGCTCTGCTCTTCCCCATTTTTCTTTCCTTTAACACCTATCGGCTCCCGAGCACGATGGTGATGGGGAAAACGAAGATTGACAAACCTTTGGCTTTTGCAAGTTTGCTTTTAGGCATACCGGCCGCCCTGTTCTTTAACTGTATCAATAATCTCTTTACCTATGCCCTGGTCACTTTGGACATTACTCTGCCGACGGGTATCTTACCGAGCTATGTCAGACCGAACGGAACACTTCAATTTTTTGTATCTCTAATCCTGGCCGTTTTGCTACCTGCAATCCTTGAGGAACTCTTTTTCAGAGGTTTTGTACAGAAAGCCTTTCTCGGCTTAAAAGGCCCAAGTGCGGCCATCTACCTGTCCGCCCTGGCCTTTACCTACTACCACAATGATCCGCTCTATATCTTGGCCCCTTTCGGTATAGGGGTCTTGTTGGGCAAGCTGCGTTTTAAAAGCGAGAGCATTCTTCCCACCATGTTGGCCAGTTTAAGTATCGGACTGACGACTTACTTACTCGATCCTCTCCTGCCACGCTTTGATGCACAGATGGTTTTGCTTTTTCCCTCGCACGGCCTCTCGAATTTGAGTGCGAACCTTGTGGCCATGCTGTCTTCCGGCACAGTCCTTTTCTTTATCTATCGCTTTATTTCGGATAACTTACTGAAAAGCAGAGCCTTCGTCGGTTTTTCCACAGGTAAAAGGGCTGCCCTTTATGGACGCAATCAAAGACACAAAGAGCTTGTCCTCTATAGCCCGGACCGTCAATATAAGGCGCCTGCACTGACTTTGCCGAACTACATTCGCCTACTTTTGGCCTGTATCATCGCTCTCGTCAGTCGCTTCCTGGCCTAAATTCAATGGCTGCGTAAAAAACTGCCTTCCGTTACAGGATAAGGGCTGGTCAAATAATAAATTTGGCCCGGATGTGGCGTGGAGGTCAGCGCCGAACCTTCCAAATCCTTGAGTTCGCTCAAGGTAAAGACCTGTCCGCCTCCGTTTTCAGGGCTGAAAAGAGCGACTTCTTCTTGAAGCGAAGCTTTGTTCATTTGTTTCATCAGATATTCATTTTCTTTCGGCCTATAAGGACCGGGAGCATTTATATCTTGAGCAAGGGCAATGGCCAAGACCGAAGCCGGTCTGAGGTAATCCTGGTGTACGGCCAACTGTGCCTCGTTTCTCGGATCGTCAAAATAAAAGCCTGTCGAATACTCACGATGCACAAGCAGGTCCAATTCGTCTTGAATCCATTCGGGTAAAACCGCCTCCGGATTTTCCCACAGCGAATCCACGGCAAAACGATAGGCTTTACTCGTGACAGCGGCGTAGTAAAGGCCTTTATTTCGACCCTCAATTTTAAAGCTGTTGATGCCGGCCTCCATGAGTTCACGAACGTGCCCGATCATGCAAAGGTCTTTGGAGCTTAGGAGATATGTGCCCTCCACATCTTCTTCCAAGCGAATCGGATCGGTATCACCGCGCCCGAACTCTTGTAAATGGTATTCCCAACGGCAGGGTTGTGTGCAGGCACCGCGATTACCGCTGCGATCGTTAAAATAACTTGACAGAAGACAACGTCCCGAATGAGCGAGGCAAATCGCTCCGTGTACAAAGCACTCCAGTTCCAAATGGGCCGGAATATTTTTCCGGATGGTCTTAATCTGCTCTAAGCTGAGTTCTCGGGATAAAACGATACGTTTGGCGCCGAGTTGATGCCAAAAACGGCAAGCCGACGCATTGCTGACATTGGCCTGTGTACTGATATGTAATTCCAAGTCGGGTACCGCTTCACGCAAACAAGAAAAAACGCCGGGGTCAGCCACAATGGCTGCATCAAAACCGTCCTCAAGCAACTTTTGACCGTATGCGGCAATGGAGACGAACTCCTCGTCTTTAGCCGTCGCATTAACGGTGACATAAGCTTTAGCGCCTCGCTCGTGTGCATAGGCCGCTGCCTTGCTCAGTTCTTCGTCGGAAAAGTTTTTTCCTGCGGCACGTAAACCGAAACGCTGACCGGCCAAATAAACCGCATCAGCGCCGTAGCGTAGGGCGCTTCTCATTTTTTCAAAATTACCGGCGGGCGCCAAAACTTCCGGTTTTCCGAAGCGGCTAAACATTTACTCGGGTGCGACGCCCTGCAAGGGATAAAGGTATTTTTCCAGATTCTCTTCGTGTCCCGCCGCCGTCACGGCAAAGGCATTCTCGCCCGAACCGTCACCCTTCGCCACAAAGTAGTAATAATCCTCATTTTCTGTCGAGGGATAGAGAACAGCACGAATAGCATCCATACCCGGCGAGCAAATAGGTCCCGGTGCAAACCCGCATACATATAGGTGTCGTAGGAATCGTTGCGACTCAAGTCACTGTCATAGATGAAATACTCACTGCTCAAACCCTCACGATTGCGCATGTAGTTGATAGTCGCGTCGGACTGGAGGTAGTCTCCATTGTTCAAACGGTTATGAAAGACACGCGAAACCTTGCGTTGGTCTTCGAAAAGGCCGCTTTCTTTTTGGATAATGGAAGCAAGCGTAATCACCTGATCCATCGTCATATTCATTTCAGCGGCGCGCGCGTATAAGTCCGGTGTCAGTTTGTTTTCGGTATTATTTAAGAAGGTGCGGACGATCGCCTCTTCCGTTGAATTCATATCGAAACGATAAGTGTCCGGGAAAAGATAACCTTCCAGGGCCATGTCACGGTTCGCTTCGGCTGCGCTGCCGGGTGAAGCCAAGGACACAATATCTTTAACAAAGTCATAGTCGTTCAGATTTTGTGCGTGCTTCATCAGCTCATCCAATTTCTCCTCATCGAAATTGACCTGCTCTTCTTTCAGCTTGTTTTTAATATCAATATAACTGTAGCCTTCGTAGAAAGTAATCGTACGCGTAGCAGGCTGTTGGCTGAGCACGAACATGACTTGGTCATAACTCATGTTTTTTCTGACAAAGTGTGTCCCGTAGTTATAGGAGCCGTCAAAACCGTTAAACTTCGAAAAGATGGTAAATATAGTGGCGTTATCAATAACACCTAACTCTTTCAGTTTTTTCGCGATATCACCGGTATCATCACCCAAGGCGATATACACCATAATCGCACCGGGAGAGTCTTCCGTAATAATGATATTTTCTTCAGGGCGAACACTGGAGGTCGGTGTCGTAGGAGGCCTCGTGGTAGTCGGCAAAATATTTCCCGCCTCGTCGGTCGGTAAAATCTCATTCCCGTTCTCATCGGTAGGATAAGGCGTAGGAGTGGGTCCGGCCGCAATCGAAGCGGAGTAAGCCTCCATCTGGGCCTTATAGCTCTGATAGCGTAAATCTTGACTGAGAATGTATCGATAGCCGAAAAGCAAGCCGAATCCCATTGCCAGGACAATGCCCAGAACAATGATGACGGCTTTAATAGCTAACTTTATCTTTTTCGAAAGCACTGTATGGCTCCTCGTTTACTTTTTCCTGGACTCCGCCTTCGCCCTTTGTTCTGAGTTCAGAATACGTTTGCGCATGCGGATGTTTTTCGGTGTAACTTCAAGCAACTCGTCATCGGCGATAAACTCAAGACACTGTTCTAAGCTGAAGCGAGTCGGCGGCACCAAACGCAGGGCATCGTCTGAACCGGCTGCACGCATATTAGTCACATGTTGCTACTTACAGACATTGACAATAATGTCTTCATTCTTCGGATTGGAGCCGACAATCATACCCTCGTAAACTTCAGTACCCGCACCTATAAAAAGAGTGCCGCGATTCTGAGCATTATACAAACCATAGCTGACCGCCGTACCTGATTCGAAGGCGACAAGGACACCGTGACCTCGAACTTCAATCTCGCCTTTCCACGCCTCAAAGCCTGAAATAACGCTGTTCATTATACCATTGCCCTTAGTGTCGGTCAAAAATTCAC
>CAYFRY010000043.1:3405-8985 GCA_964345665.1 uncultured Oscillospiraceae bacterium | reverse complement strand
CATCGCTATGCTGCATATCCCAAGGCACGGACGTCTGAAAGATCCCGTTAACTTAGCACAGATTCTGGAACTGAAACGTGAGTTTCCGCAAGTTCGCCTAATCATCGCTCACATCGGTCGTGCATACACAAAAGGAGATGTAGGTAATGCCTTTGACATTTTAAAGGAATGTCCTGACTTGATGTATGACTTCAGTGCGAACTGCTGTGAATATGCTATCACGGAAGTCTTACGCCATGCCGGACCGAAGCAGCTGCTCTTCGGTACGGATATGCCTATTCTGCGCATGCGTACTCGTCGTATTGAAGAGAACGGCACGTATATCAACTTGGTTCCTCCCGGACTTTACGGTGACGCGAGTCAAGATCCGCACTTGCGTGAGGTATCTGTCGAAGAGGCGGAAAAAATCACATTCTTCGCGTACGAAGAGCTCTTGGCCTTTAAACGAGCGGCGAAGACCTTGGGCTTAAGCAGAAAAGATATCGAGGATGTGATGTATAACAATGCGGTTTCCATGATAGAGGGGGCCAAAAAGTCCATTTACGGTGAGGCATAGAGATTGTGGTTTAAAGGCTTACGACAGCAGAAAGACGGTTCAAGGCCTATGAAAAAAGAAGAGGAGATTATTTTATGGCGACAAAGCTGAACATTAGAAAAAGCAGGGTGGGCTTTCTCCCCCTATACATTAAGCTTTACGATGACGCAAACGGACCTTCGTACCGTGCACCCATGGAACGCTACATGAATGCATGTATTTCTATGCTGGAAAGTCAGGGTATTGAAGTGATTAAAGCGGATGAGGTTTGCCGTATCGCTCCCGAGTTTGAAGCGGCGGTCGAAAAATTCAACACAGAAGATGTGGATGCGGTCATTACGATGCACCTCGCGTATTCTCCCTCACTTGAATCGATACAATCCTTGTTGAAACTGAAGTCTCCTATCGTTGTCTTTGACAGCACGCCTGACTATGAACTGATTAAAGCGGCCGCTTATGAGGCACGTATCGGTGCCAATCATGGTATCCATGGGGTACAAGACATGTGTTCACTGCTCAATCGTTATGGCAAAGACTATTACATCTGTGCAGGTCATGCCCTTCATAGTGAAGTCATCGCCGAATTGGCAGGCGTATGTCGTGCGGCCACGGTGAGAAAGGCCTATCAAAGCATGAAAGTCGGTTCTGTCGGAGGTTCCTTTGTCGGCATGGGTGACTTCTTAATTTCCGATGAGCGTTATAAAAATGAAATCGGAGCACAAGTCAGCTACATGACGCCGGATCTCGCCGCTGAATATCTTGCTAAAGTTACGGATGAAGAAATCAGAGCGGAAATCGCGTCGGATGAAGAGAACTATGATGTACAGGTCAATAATCGTGAGGCCTATCAAGCCGCAACAAAAGCCGGTTTGGCCATTCGTAAATGGATGAAAGACAAGGATTTGGGTTCTGTTTCGGTTAATTTCCTGACCTTGGACCAATACGGTTTGCCTAAGATGCCTTTTGTTGAATGCTGTAAGGTTCTTGAACGCGGCCAAGGTTATGCCGGTGAAGGCGATGTTTTAACCGCGGGTCTTGTAGGTGCTTTGCATGCGGTCTATCCGAACACCACGTTTACGGAAATGTTTTGTCCGGATTGGGAGCAAAATGTGATTCTGCTAAGTCATATGGGCGAAAGTAATCCCCGTTTGGCTCAATGGACGCCGCGCGTACGTGATTGCAAGTTCAACTATAACTCCTGTGGTGATACAGTCAGTATGTATACCTGCATTCGTCCGGGCAAGGTATCCATTATTAATCTCGCGCCGATGGAAAAGCATTTCCGTATGATTATCTGCCCCGGTGAGCTCTTGAACGAAGGGCTATGTAACGGTGCTTACGCCAGATCCAACCAAGGTTGGTTTAAGCCCAATAAAGCGATTCCGGCCTTCTTAAAAGAGTACTCGCTACACGGTGGAACTCACCACTCCGCAATGGTCTTTGATGTTGATGTCGAAGAGCTGAAGACCTTCGGACAAATGATGGGTTTTGAAGTGGTCATCATTGATTAATCAAAAGCTACGTAGAGCAAGCCGCAGGTCCGCGGCTTGACATTTATACGGATGAGGGTGGCGTAGGATGGACATTCAATTACTGAAACAGTTAGGCAATATTGATCAGATTGCAGGCATCAGGGAGTCTCAGATTCTGAGAGGACGTGGAGAACAGATCCATATAGCTGAATTCTATAACGCATCCGGTTTGCGTTTTACAGTGGTACCGGATCGCTGTATGGATCTTTATGACTTCTCATACAAGGGAATCAATTTATCCTTTCAGTCTAAAAACGGCTTGACTTCTCCTCAGGCTTTTTCCGCTGCTAATGGTGAATTTGCCGAACAGTGGCCGGGAGGTATGTTGGTGACTTGTGGTCTGGATAATGTAGGCGTCCATAGCGATGATGAGGGTATTTTTCCCACCCATGGACGCATTTCTCATATGCCGGCGAAAAAATTCGGTTGCTCCGCTTTTTGGGAAGGTAAGGAGTATCTGCTTCGTGCCGAGGGAGAAGTGCATCAAAGTAAAATGTACAGTCGACATCTTTCGATTCGACGCCGTTTGGAGACCGGTTTAAATGCGAAGGCGGTCAAGATTCATGATGTTATCAGCAATTTTGACGCGAACGATGAGCCTTACATGCTACTTTATCACTTCAACTTCGGTTATCCGCTTTTACAGGCGGATAGCTGTGTAAAGATTTCGGATTCGGATATGAAAGCCATGAATGAGAGGTCCGACGATCCGAAGAACATGACGCCTCCCGTTGATGGTCAAGGAGAAGAACTGTATTTTTATACGAATTTCGGCAAGCAAGCCTGTGGTGTCCTCTACAATGAGCGCTTAGAGTTGGGAGCCTACGTTGCTTTTGATACCACTCATCTCACGAACCTGCTTGAATGGAAAAACATGAAGTCTCATGATTATGTTTTGGCCTTGGAACCTTGTAACACCTGTGGTCTGAATAGAAAAGCCGCGATGGAAAAAGGCAAAATTGCCGTCCTTCCGGCCTATTCTTCCGTGGAAAATCATTTGGAGATCGGTGTCTTGGAGGGCCTTGGGGAAATTCGCGCCTTTATTAAAAACATGTAATGACAGAAGGTAGGACAGAGCACGCCGCCTCCGGTCGGTTTTAACGCTAAGGAAGAACATGGATTTTGATTTGCAGACATACTTGCAGGACTTAAAAGAACTCTGCGCTATAGACAGTGGACCCGGTCAACATGAAGGTGCAAGGGCTGTAGCCGCCTTCTTTGAAGCGCGTTATCAGGCCTTGGGACTTAAAACGGAGTGTGTATATGATTCGGAAGCAGAATCTGCACCTATTCTGTTGGTGCGCAATTCCGAAGAGGATTATTTCGATGTGCTTTTTATTGCTCACATGGATACGGTTTTCCCTGCCGGTACCGCCTCAGAGCAGCCCCTGACCCTGGAGGAAGGAGATCAAATCGCTCGCGGTCCCGGCTGTGCGGATTGTAAGGGTGGCTGCTTGTCCATTTATTATCTCTTAAGAAAAATGATAGAAGAAGGACGCTGCAATTTCCGCTTCTGTGTTGTCATGAATTCGGATGAAGAACGGGGCTCCAAGCATTCCCGACCGCATTTTGAAGACTTGGCAAGGAAAACAAGATATTGCTTCGTCTTTGAACCGGGACGAAGTAAGGGAGAATTTGTGAGCGCCCGTAAAGGATATTCAAACTATAAGTTGAAGTGTCATGGTGTCACGGCACACGCCGGCGTCAACCCTGATCAAGGGGCCAGTGCCATTTTGGAATTATGCAGGTGGATTCCGCAGCTTTATGCTTTAGCGGATGCGGAAGCCGGGACGAGCGTCAACGTGGGGCACATACAGGGAGGCGGACATATCGGCCAAGTTCCTGACTATGCGGAGTGCAGTGTTCAAATTCGTTATTTCGGGAAAGAGGCAGAACAGAAATGCGTGGAACGGTTTGAACGAATAGAGCGAGAAGCCTACGATACAAGAACTTCTATGGAAGTCATCCTCGAGGATAAGCGTCCTGCTATGATCTTAAATGAACGCAGTGAGATGTTTTTGGCCAAACTTAGGGAAGTCGGAGCAGAGCTCAGCCAAGAAGTGAAGCTAACAACTACCGGTGGTGTTTCGGACGGCAACTGGTTTTCCCCTTCCGCTCAAGTGGCGATACTGGATGGCTGTGGACCTTGTGGAGGAGACTTGCATACAAAAAACGAATTTATTGACCTTCGTTCCATCCGCACTCGGCAGGAGATGATGGAGCGATTATTGGATCTGCTTTTCAATCAAGTCGCAGGGGAGGTGAGCGTGTAAAATAATGCATTTTAGTTGTGCGGCAAAGTGATACTATGATGGGAAATGCAAAAGAAGTTCGTAATATGAAGCAGAATCAGGCGCAGAAACTCTTGACCCAACTCTCTATCGTTCAGAAACTCTCTCTTCAGGAGGCGATGACGCTTTTAGGCGTCTCCGAGTCCACGGCAAGAAGATGGTTTGTCAAACTTGAACGCGAGGGTCATGCGATTCGAGTCCATGGAGGCATTCAAGCTGTAGACGCTGCCCTTACACGTTACTCATTTGAGCAAGGCGTACGGACTCATATGAAGGAAAAATTCGCCATCGCAAAGCAAGCGGTCCATTATCTGGAGGATGAGGATGTTATTTTTTGTGATTCCGGAACGACCATCCGTTGTTTTTGTGCAGAGTTGATTAATCTGCTCAAGAAGAAAAAGTTGAATATCAAAATCTACACCAATTCCTTGGCTAACCTTGAATTACTTTCGCCGCATATTCAGGTTAATTTGGTCGGTGGCATTTACAGAGTACATCGTAAGGATTTTTGCGGATACCTGGCAGAGCAGGCCTTACATAGTGTGTTTTTCACGAAAAGTTTTGTGGGAGCGGACGGTTGTGTCAACTATACCCAATTCACCACGACCGATTACGATACGGCAAGGATGAATCAGGTTGCGATTCGCAATTCCAGGCAGACCTTTATGCTGCTGGACTCATCAAAATTTAAAAAACAGTCGCATGTGAATTATGTCTCGGCAGACTGCCTTCATACGATTATTACGGATTCGAAGATCAAGGCAGAAGCACGAGAGCGCTTAAAACAAGAAAAAGTTCGTTTAGTTTGTGTAGAAGAAGGACTTTAATTAAATCTATTATTGAGAGGAAGGTTGAATAAGAATGCCCGAAAAAGCTAAAATCAGAACCCCGTTTTTTGAGATCGGAACCAAGAACTATGTCTACGGTGACACCCTTTTAAACTATGCGATTGCTGCGGATAAGGCGGCGGAGAAGTATGACATTGATGTTTTGTTTATCTGCCCGGCGGTCGAAATTCGTAGGGTTAGGGAAAACACGAAGAACCTCATTGTTCTTGCTCCGTATATGGACACTCTAAAGCCCGGCCGCGGCATGGCGGATGTTCTGCCTGAAGGCCTGAAAGCGGCAGGCGCGCAGGGTGTTGTGGTTAATCACTGCGAGAAACCGATGTCTTTACCCCAAATAAAGGCGACCACGGACGGGGGGAACGACCGGAACGTCG
>CAYFRY010000043.1:3111-3395 GCA_964345665.1 uncultured Oscillospiraceae bacterium | reverse complement strand
AATAAAGGCGACCATCGACCGCGCTAAAGAACTTAACTTTTTGGTCTTTGCCTGTGCCGATACGATTGCCGAGGCGAAAGCCATTGCCCATTTAAACCCAGATATCATTAATCCTGAACCTTCAGACATTATTGGTGGCGGTAGCGGTGTCAGCCCGATGTCCTATGTTAAGGAATCCATCGAAGTTATAAAAGAAATTAATCCGGACATCATGGTAGAACAGGCCGCCGGTATAACCAATGGCCAAGAAGTCTATGACTTCATCATGGCCGGTTCTGAAGCGG
>CAYFRY010000043.1:1030-3101 GCA_964345665.1 uncultured Oscillospiraceae bacterium | reverse complement strand
CAGGCATAATGAATGCTGAAGATCCTTTGGCCATGATAGACGAAATGATAGCGGCGACGCGTCGTGCAGCGGATGACTTGAAAAAACAAAATCTTGAGGAGGATAAATAATATGGTTTACAGTAAATCTTTTAAGCTTGAGTCTCGCCATCGTGCGGTCAGTT
This sequence comes from uncultured Oscillospiraceae bacterium, assembly GCA_964345665.1. Classification (GTDB taxonomy): domain Bacteria; phylum Bacillota; class Clostridia; order Saccharofermentanales; family Fastidiosipilaceae; genus JAXGQD01. Next base: position 2,938 of record CAYFRY010000043.1, on the reverse strand, counting down.
TCCATGATGTGACGGATCAGGTAAGGGAAATTGTTGCCGAATCAAAGATTAAAGACGGTATTGTCGTAGTCTATTCTCGCCATACGACATGCTCTGTCATCACACAGGAATGTGCTTTTGATCTGTCCATGACCGGTTTGGAAACACTGCAGCAGGATTTGGTGAATGTCTTTGAGGATTGGATTCCCACGAACCGTTATGAGAACCAGTATCTTCACCCGAAGGCGAAGGCACTGGCGTTCGCAGAGGAACACGGCGAAGATAATTTCGGCTGCCATAATACGGATGCACACCTGCGCTCTTCCGTCATCGGACGTAATGTAACCATCGTTATGGTGGATCATAAAATGGATCTCGGAGACTTCGGCCGCATCCACTTCATCGACTGGGATCAGACACGCGGACGTACAAGAACCGTTTGGGTTATGATTATCGGCGAATAAAGAATAGGGTGTGCTTGGAAAATACATAAAGGCTGAAATTCGGGTTTTTTGTAGTGCAAGTGCTTTAAATTAAATTTTGGCAAGTTTTTGTTTTATTGCTTGCAAAAGCCGAAGTTCTGGTATATCATGTCACTTGCGCTTTATTTGCGCGGGAGGTGAAAATCATGGCTAAATGTGAAGTTTGTTCAAAAGGTGTCTCTTTCGGCAGAAAGATCAGCATCACTCGTTCACAGGTATCACGCCGTGCTTTGTCCAAGCAGAAACCCAATGTCCGCAAAGTCAAGGTCGTGCTGAACGGTACCCCTCAAACCATGCATGTGTGCAGCCGTTGTCTTCGTTCAGGAGCAGTGACCAGAGCGGTGTAATATCAAACCCTCTTAGCGAACACATCACAGTGAACGTAATGATAGAAGGACGCGAGGCGTCCTTTTTTCATGCCCCATTTTAATGGGGGTAGGGATTTCGAAAGCGCTTGCGATCGTTAAGCTAATCCCTAAAATCCTGTTTGATGGCTAAGGCAGGTAGGCGTTCAAGAGCCGGGATGACAAGGCGAAGTAAGGAAGCGGACAAGATGCCGGTACCGAGACCGCTTAGCAATAAGACAGGAATAATCCAAAGGATGGAAAGCGCATTAAAAAACAAAAGCAGGACAAGGAACTGGCCAAGATTGTGGGCGATGGCGCCGCTGATGCTGAGCATGAAATAGCTGGCGCGCTCATGAAGAAGCTGTGATAAAAGCCACATCAGAAAAACCGACAAAAGGCCACCGCTGAGGCTGAGGGCAGCGGGCATCAAACCTCTCGACAAAAGGACGAAAGCGGATTTCAGAACCGCGTTGACGAGCGTTTCTTTGCCACCCAAAAAGAAGAGGGCGTACATCACGGCAATGTTAGACAGGCCGTATTTGAGAGGAAAAGGTGCCGGAACAGGCACAGGCGGCAAGAGCGCTTCGATCCCATTCAAAACGATGGCCATGGCCAAGAGCAGAGCCATATAAATCAGACGGTGCAAGCGGTCGCTTTTAGCCGATAGGGCAGAGCCTTTCTTATTAGTTGACAAGGTCGACCTCCTCATCTTTCAGCCGCGAGGGGTCGCTTTCCGAATGGCGCAAGACCAGCAAGAAGTCATTCGGTAAGCAAGCGGCAAAGGCGTGTTCCGTACGCAGTTGACCGGCACGAACACAGACTTGATCCGGGCAGTCGGAGGCTTTAAAGGCGATGGAGCCGTCCTCCTTTAAAATGAAAATGACATTCGGTTTTTCGGGATAGAAAAACTCACGTTCCTCCTGTCCTTCGGATAAAGGAATGCTTTCCATCAAGTTGTTTTGGTAATAGATATCGGCAACCAGACCTTTGTGGACTATGTTGGCCTGTAAGAACCGATACGAAGCCGCTGCAATCAGAATCAAAGCTAAGACGAAGAGGGCGTCAGAAGCTCTGATGAGCTTTCGGGCGGGTCGGGAAGC
>CAYFRY010000043.1:0-1020 GCA_964345665.1 uncultured Oscillospiraceae bacterium | reverse complement strand
ACGGCTCGGACATCTTAGGCGTCCGCTTCGGAGGTCCCCAACTTGTTCGGCAAGAAGAAGGTCATCACAAAACCGATGATGAAGAGCGGTACGATGCCTAAGATGGAGAGCTTCGGTTTCCCCGTCAAATCGGTAATCAGCGACATGATGAAGGGGCCCATGATGTGAGCGAATTTTCCGAAGATATTATAAAACCCGAAGAACTCATTAGATTTTTCCTTGGGAATCAAGCGAGCGAAATAGGAACGGGAGAGGGCCTGAATACCGCCTTGTGCTGAACCGACCAGAACGCCGAGAATAAAGACGTCATCGACGGAGGTCATGCGGAAGGCGAAGAAGACCGTGACGATATAGGTTAAAATGGCAAACTGAATCAGGCGCAGATTGGAAAAGCGCTTAGCCAGGATGCCGTAGAGCAGGGCAAAAGGAAAGGCGATAATCTGAATCACCAGCAGGATGGCGAGCAGTTTGAAAGTGTCCAAGGCTCCTTCACCGAAGACCGTAGTGGTATAAGGGACGACCATGCTGATGATGGTGCCGACGCCGTCAATATAGAAAAAATAAGCGAGCAAAAAGAGAAAGGCGGTGCGGTGCTTGCGGATTTCCTTAAAAGTTTGGCCAAGACGTTTGAAACTGTTGACAATAGGATTAGGCTCGGGCTCGATGTAGAAACGTTGTTTGACGTGCCTGAGCATGGGCAAAGTCAAAAGCCCCCACCACAAGGCGGTAATCAAGAAGCCGATACGATAGCCGATTTGCATATCCATACCGGCCATATAGACGACACCGAGGCTGATGCCGAAGGGAATAATAGAGGTGATGTAACCGAAGGCATAGCCCTTGGTCGAAACCAAATCCATGCGTTCATCAGTGGAGACATCGACGAGGAAGGCGTCGTAGAAGATATTGGCTCCGTAAAAACCGACATCCGAAAGGATGAAAATGAGCGCTAAAATCTGCCACTGCCCGTCGGGAACGAAAGCAAGGGCGGCTGTCATCAGGACACCGACCAGGAAAAAG
>CAYFRY010000042.1:6809-8988 GCA_964345665.1 uncultured Oscillospiraceae bacterium | reverse complement strand
CAGGTTTGTGTAAATACATCGCTGGCTGAAAATTCAACATGAACGGTCTGGAACTGAGTCACAACCTTTGTATCGATCGCAACCTTGAATATCAGTTCTCCCGCGACGTTAACATACAGTTTGGCATACTCTGCATAAGTCAGCGTCACTTCCTTGGTCTCTTTGTTAATGTGGCCATTGGCTATAAGCTCACCCTCGGGTGTCAGTAATTGAAAAACGTTTTGCAGCGCATCGGTAAACTTTAATTCATCGGGCAAAGTAAAGACCGTCTTATCACCTACTTCCACAGTATGGCCGGTCAGATCGAAGTGGACTGTCAAATCCAGCGTCTCCCAATAAATAACTTGCGCTTGTTCCACGCTCTCACCACTTTTACGCGTAAGCGTTGCACTCGTAATCACATCGTTATGAAACGTTGGCGGACTTTCGGCCAAAACTTTTAAATTCACCTGTAAACAGCTGATAAAACCGTCAGTGCGGTAAGGAAAACCGCTGTCCAACTCTTTCTCATAAGGTCCCCCCCTTATTTCCAATACTTGGTACAACTACTTGGTACAACTCAGTTCGAGATGCAATTTAAAATTGATTATTTTAAAGTCGATTATAACAATACTTGTTTTTTATTATATAGTTGTAAATAGTGTTTCTGTCTCAATCCGTCCATATTAAGATGAGATAACGATTAATAATTTCTACGACTTATTCATGCGCTTTTTAATCAGAATCAGGAGAACGGAAAGAAGCAAGAAAGCGGACGCGAAAAGACTCGCATCGGATGCCTCACCGGTTCTCGGTAGCGGATTCGTGCTCGGCTCGGTTTTCTTGCTCGGGTCACTGGATTGCGCGGTGGTTTTTTCAGTAGATGTTTCACTCGTTTGTGTAGATACGGTAGTCGTTTTTTCAGTAGGCGTTTCACTCGTTTGTGTAGATGAGGCAATCGTTTTTTCAGGCATTTTGGTATTCGTCAATACGAAGCCCGTTTTAACGTCACCGCTGATGGCTACGCTATAACCCTCCACCGCTTCTTCTTTGACGGTGTAGTCAATTTTTATGCCATCCTTATATTCCTCAAGATCAGTAAAAGAATCACTCCAATGCTTGTCTTCACTTAAGATCAACGTCTGGCCGGTTTTTTCTCCATCAGCGAGGAGCATGACCTTTACGGACTGCGGGTGCTTAGCCTCCTTATTGTCTCCATCCTTCCACACTTTGGAGACCTTGACGGTAACGGGGCGCTTATTAATGGCAGTAATTTCCAGGGGTTTATCGACGCTAAGATCTTTGCCCGCAATTTTTATCGGCGTATCCTTCAAGAGAAAGCCCTCAGGAGCAGCCAATTCCGTAAGGGTATAGTCCGCTCTTAACAAGTCCTTAAATTCCAGTACGCCATGCTCATCCGTAAGACCCTCAGCCACAACCTCGCCATTGGCATCTCTTGTCAATTGAAACTTAGCGCCCTTCAGCCCTTGACCGGCTTCATCTTTTTTGTTCAATTTAATCTCAAAAACATAACCTTCTGCCGATCCGCCTGCTGTGTAATACGTTATGGCTTCCGTGTATTCAATCGGGCTTATATTGTCGGCCGTCATTTTCGCCTTGTTCTCGAAAACTTCCCCCTCGGTCCCTTCGTAGGTTAATTCGAACTTATAAGCAATATATACCCCCTCATTGATATCGCCCAGATGGACGGTGAATTCGGTTCGCTCCGCATTCCACTGAACAGGATATTGATGGGTGACGTTCACCATTTTGCTTAAGTCCCACTCACCGTTTTTCGCAACATACGGTCCTTTCAGAATAAAGAAGCTTCCTTCTTTCACGCGTATTCCGTTTCCTTTGTGTGTGTCGGTAACGACGACGTTACGCAAGGCTTTATGATTTTCATTGATTTCCAAGTTATAGCCGAGGTCTTTTCCATCCATCCACCCGCTTTTGGTAAAATCATCTCGCATGGGATCCGGGGTACCCAGATAGTACACCTCTTGCAAATAAACGGTCTTATTACCTACGGTGATATTCAAGGGAATACTTCTTTCGTCACTGACCTTAGTGTGATCTATCCGTTTAACAAATCTCAAACTGCCCTTGATGTCAGAATTATTTTCTGGATAGGAAGTATAGGTTAATGTACAAACTTTACCTGTGGCATCAAAACGGGCTTGGGCAACAATCTCTCCGG
>CAYFRY010000042.1:0-6799 GCA_964345665.1 uncultured Oscillospiraceae bacterium | reverse complement strand
TCCGGTATTCTTATCCTTTACGTCAAAGGCATTCCAAGAGGAAAAGATCCATTCTTCGGGTAATTTTATCGTTGTCGTATCGCCTGCCTTGATAAGCGCCCATTGGGCAATTCAAAATCGCATTCAAAAATAAATGTTTCCCATTTTTGAAGCTTATCGACCGGCTGACCGCTCGCCTCATAGCTCATCTTGATGTTGGAAATATCAATAGGGTGCTCGGTAGCGGCATGAATCTTGCTGTTTCCTTGCACAAAAGTCGAAAGCATAATAAACACGGTAAGAAAGACGGCTAAGCCTCCTTTTTTCATATCCTTATCCCCTTCCCCTTTCAGAATTAACCACTTAGGCCTATTTATCTGTAAATTAATCATAACAATCTTATGCGCAAACATTCTTTATTATATCAGTTTTGTTATGTTTGTTCTCGTTCCAATTTGTCATTTCAGCTGTTTGTTTTTTCACATCAGCATGTGTCGTTTAATTCAACAAGCTTAATCAAAATAGGTTTCATGAGAAAAGCATTACTTCATAAGACACCAAAGTCTCGTGGAAAAGATGACTTTCGGCAAAATTCAACCTGCATAAAAGACAGCCCCGATTAAACGAGGCTGCTTGAATGTATATTGATATTGAACAGTAAGGTTGATTAACGTTTGCTGAACTGAGATGCTTTACGTGCTTTCTTAAGACCGTATTTCTTACGCTCTTTCATGCGACTGTCACGAGTCAGGTAACCTGCTTTTTTCAGAGTGAGGCGATAGCTTTCGCTGTCATACTCGTTGAGGGCTCTCGCAATACCATGACGAATCGCGCCCGCTTGACCGGAAAGACCGCCACCCTGCACATTGCAGAAGACATCAAACTTGGACAGTGTATCGGTAACCGTCAGAGGTTGACGCACAATCAACTTCAAGGTTTCGAGACCGAAATAGTCGTCCAGATCTTTGTTGTTGATAACGATGTTACCGTTACCGGGCAAAATTCTGACACGGGCCACTGCGTTCTTGCGGCGACCGGTACCCCATGTATATTCTTTAGCGCTTTTAGTTGCCATTTATCTATCCTCCCTTAAGCCTTAGGATCCAATACGATGGGCTGCTGAGCCGCATGTTCGTGATCGGGACCGGCATAAACTTTCAGTTTCTTGTACATCGCACGGCCAAGAGCGTTCTTAGGCAACATGCCTTTCACGGCAAGTTCGATTACACGCTCGGGACGCTTCTGCATCATATGGGCAAAAGAAGTCTGCTTCATGCCGCCGGGATAACCGGAATGACTGAAATAAGTTTTCTTTTGAGCCTTGTTACCACTGAGAACCACCTTATCCGCATTCACAACGATGACGTAGTCACCGGTGTCCACGCCGGGGGTGTATTCAGCTTTGTTCTTACCAATCAGGACGCGAGCGATAACGGTTGAAAGACGACCCAAGGTCTGACCTTCCGCATCGACGACGTACCATTTTCTTTCAAGTTCAGCGGGTTTCGCTACAAATGTACGCATACGATTCTCCTTCAAATTCAACGGCTTTAGCCGCATTGTTTTAACGTGCTTTGTAAGAATAACACGCATTTGAAGGATGTCAAGCATTTTTCAAAAATATCTGAACAATTCACTCGATTTCTGCTTTTTTCGCCTTCATTCGCCGTTTTTCAAGAATTTCTCTGACGATTAAGGCCAGAATGAAGAGCACAAGCCCTGAGGCGGAAGCCAGCACAGCCACGTCAAAAGCAGGGGGCATATACTCCAGGGCGATCTCGTGCTCACCGGCAGAAACCGCAATCGCCATAAAGCCATTGGCCACATGAACCGGCTCAACGTTTTGACCGTCCACAGTTGCACACCAAGAAGAATCAAAGGGGATGGTTAAGAAAAGACGCCCGTCTTTGGGGGCGTTGACTTTGCCATAAATGGCGTTTTCGCTAAAGGATGTGATATCAAGGCCGGCCTTTTTCCATTCCGCCACGTGTTTCTCCAGTTGCTCCTGATTGGAGGCGGCGGCATAAATACTGATGTTGCGGCTCTTATCCTCTTTCGTCGTAAGCTTCACTTTGACCTTTTGCCCTTTTCTAACAAAACCGCAATCTATAATTTCTCTCGTATTAATGCTGCGATTATCTTGAACCGTCGTGCTTTCAGGACGATTTTCCGTGCCGATCGGGCTCAGGGGGGCACTCTCATTTGTGGTTTTAGCACCGTCAGCAACGGTTTTTTCTTCTTTTCCCTCCTCATCCAGGATGGTCATATCCACTTGTGTTTCGGCACTGACGTTGAGGAAGAAATAAAGATGCTCGTCTTTCTCGGGTATAAGGGAAAATTCAATGCTGCCGGAAAGCTTTCCGTCACCGACACTGGCCTGCAGACCTTGGTCCGCCAGGCTACTGAAACTGTAGTTACCGGCGGCCTGATCTTTGATTTCACGACTCTCAAAAACCTGACCGTGGAGGCCGGCCGCTGTGATAAAGTTATTTTGAACCGTAAAAGGGTTATCGCTCAAGGTATCCCAAGTAAAAATACTTTCATCCACCATGAAGCCAAGCGGAAGAGCGTAGGGGTTTTCATAAACATGAAGTCCTCCCTCCTCTTTCAGAGGCAAAAGCTCCGGATCACGAATTGCCGTATCCTTGTTAATCAGGTACTTGACACCTAGCAATGCGTTCGCGAAGTCTGTAGCAGCCATGTACTTATAACTATTGATGTTGTTCCCATGAAAGCCCAACTTGCGCATCAATTTGGCCGTATTCTCCAAGGAGGTGGAAGAAAAGAGGGTTATACCGCGATAACCGTACAGAGCAGGGCTGTTGGTCGTTTTTTGTTGAATCATTTCCATGCGCCAGAAACCGGGATCTTTTTCTTCGAGAGCGGAAATCTCGCTTCGCATACTTGTAAAGTCATTATTAAAGTCAGGGCGTGAGGTGTAGTACTCATTTTTATGAATATAAACGACAGAAAAAACCGTATTGACCATAAGTTCGGTCACCAGAATCATCGCCAGAGCGAAGCTGACGTTCCTGAAAGAATGAAGACCTTTACTTTTTCTGAAAGCCGCGAAAAGGGCCACATAAAGAACAAAGAAAAGAATACTCAGATAAACGGGGACAGGACCGATGTCGTCTTTCAAGACCTCTTCCGCCAAGATAGCATAGAGGACAGCGGCCACTCCCGTTCCCGCAATAAGTTTTTTCGGTAAAGTCCGTACATAGGTCAGCGTTCTGAAGCTGATAATCAGCAACAAAATCGAATAAACAAAAGCGTAGCGGAACGGCAGCTGATTGGGATAATGGGTGCCGTGCCAAATGAAATCAAGATAATTATTGGAAAAACTGATGAACATGAAAAACAGCAGGCCGAGATGCCACAGTTTTTCTTTCATTTTAATCTCTTTAATGAAGACATAGAGCGGTACGATAAGAAAAATGAAAACGCCTACGTAGACATTCGGCAGGCCTTCTCGTATGGCCGGCTCCACCGCTATGAGTTGTCTTTGCAAAAACTTAAAAATTGAAAAGTTCATCTGAATGCTTGCCGGAAAGGCATCCGAAGTCGCTGAGGTCATCTGCAGTGCAAGGAAAGTCGGCACAGCCATAAAGGCCGAAATCAAGGCGCCGAGCAGCGAGGCCGCCGCAAACTGAAGGCCTCTTGCCAGGAAGTGCCGAAGGGGGTGTTTCTGCGCAATAAGACTGTCGCTCTCAAAAGAAAAATAAGAAACAAAGAAATACAGAGCGGTAAAAATACAGATGAAGAGGGCGATATAGTAGTTCACTGTGATACAAGCCGCAAGGCTCAGAACGTAGAGGGCGAATTTTCCTTCCGTGAGGAGACGGTATTGTCCGGTCAATAGGAGTGGCAAAAAGATTATCGCATCCAGCCACATAATATCCCAAGAGTAGGAAAGCATGAAACCCGAAAGCGCGAAGGCCGTACTCAGAGCGATAACGATGTAATCGGTTCCGACTTGCGAGGTATAACGCAAGCTTTTAGGCTCACCGTCACCGATAGTGCGCATTTTGGCCGGGCAAAGCATATTCAGGAACATGAAGGCACTCGTAGCACCGATACTTCCGATCTTCAGAAGCGTAAGCACGGTCACCGCTTCAGATAAAAACTCCGGCGGAAAAAGGGGCAAAATCAGGTTGAAGGGCGAGGCGGAATAGTAAGCCAATTGAGCGTAGAAGTTGGTGCCCAGGCCCGTTTTCCACGAATAAAAGAGAGACTCTCCGGCCAGGATTTTATCTCTCAGCTGGGCAAGGAAGGGCGCATATTGATGATAAAGATCAATGGTCAAAGGTGTTTTGTTACCGATGGGATAAAAGTTGTTGACCGCATAGGCAAAAGCCAGCGAAACAAAGGGAATAAGAAAGGAATAGAAAATGATTTTTCTATGACTCATCGGCTGCCGGGGCTTTTTGAGCTTCACTTTCTGTTTTTTAGGCTCAGCTTCACATGAAGCCGATGAAGCGGTATCCGTACTCGTAAGATGATCCGGCGAGCTAACGGACTCGGTCTTGAGCTCATCTTCTTGCTTCGGAGCGTTTTGTTCCGACTCTTCTTGCTGAGCATTCTGTTCCGATCGAATTTGTTCTTGTATTTGAACAGGTAAAATACTTCTTTGGCGCCTGGTGAAAATTTTCTGAGGCGCAGGTTCAGTGTTTACACCCGTGTTTGTCGTGTTTGTTTCGCAGGGACTATCGTTCGCCTCTTCACAGCTTTCAGCCTTTATTTCAACGGACTCTTGGCCTGTATTATTATCTTCGACTTTCAAATTTTCGTGTCGATCACTCAACTTGCTGTCCTCCCAATATACTTCCGTCTATTTTGACACAGGCTTCGTTCATTTAAAAGTTTAATCTCGTAGACTCTATGCTTCAAAACTTATTCTTGACGCTCTCCGATTTGACGCTCTTTGATACGCTGTACCTGATCGTAGGCCTCACGTAGCGCCAAACCCGTCTTGGTCGAGAGTTCGCGCGAAATCCTTTTGGTTTTTTGCCCCTCGGACAAGGCAGCCCTAACAAAAGCTTCTGTATCAAAGTCCGAGTTAAAGTCAGACTCGCTCGTCCCGGAGGCCGGTGCTGCATCCGAACCGTGTGCCAAAGCCTCGTCCGAACCTTCAAGCACCAAAACAAACTCACCGCGCGGTTCATGCTCCGAATAATGAGCAAGGGCCTCCTCCACGGTCAGATATAAAAACTCCTCATAACGCTTGGTCATCTCGCGGGCGACACAGAGTCGACGCGGACCCAAGCCGAATGCGGCTAAGTCCTCCAAGGTTTTCTTTAGACGATGCGGCGCTTCGTAGAGCACCATAGTCCTTGTTTCAGAAGCCAAAGCGGAAAGCCTTGTCTGACGTGCTTTCCCCTTTACTTCCAAAAAACCCTCAAATATAAAGCGCCTCGTATCCAAAGCTGAGACGGCCAATGCACTTGTTACAGCAGAAGGGCCCGGCACCACCGAGACCTTAATCCCTTCACGCACACAAGCTTGCACCAGATCAGCCCCCGGGTCTGAAATGGCAGGCATACCCGCGTCACTGACCAGAGCAATCTGAGCCCCCTTCAACAAACGCTCCAGCAGCTCATTTTCTCTCGCGCGTAAATTATGCATATGATAGCTGATACGCGGTTTACGGATATCGAAACGACTCAAGAGCAAACCCGTACTGCGCGTGTCCTCACAAGCAATTAAATCAACCGTATTCAAAATTTCAAGAGCTCGCAATGAAAAATCACCATCATTACCAAGCGGTGTCCCCACTACATATAAACACCCGGATAGGGGCATATTAACCGCATTACTCATCTCAAACACCAATCCTCGTCTTGTTCCGGCAGCTTGCCCGTCCATCTCGTAAAACAATAAAGCCCCTGCTTAGGTGCATGAAGCGGTGACGAACAAAGTCTGCACCAGTGTTTCAAAAACAGTTTTCCCTTCTCCATCTCACACAGCAGATCATCCTGACGATTCAGTGGAAACACAACGCAAAGGTAAGCCTCCTCCTCCAGAGCCACCGTCGCCAGCTGAACCAAATCCGCAATCGTCATGGAAAAATCGAAACGTGCAAGCTGCCTCTCATAACGCGAGGCCTCCTCAGGACCTGCACCGCTCTCCGCAATGCCGCCGCGCGGCAGCCCCTTCCTATACGGCGGATTACAAACCATCAGCTCCATACGTCCCCAAGACCACGGCTTGGACGGGTACGCGCGGAGGTCTTGCGCAATAATCCTTGTCCGACTGGCTATACCATTCTCACGCATATTAAACTGCGCCAAAGCAGCCTGCCGCTCAATCTTCTCAAGCCCGAAACCAAGGCTGTTCGGAAAATCATCCAGGAGTAAAGTCAGTATCATACCCGAAGCACAGCCCACATCGAGAATAGTTCGAGGCTCGCGCTTATGCTCCTTTTGTGAGCGACGCCACGCTTTTTTGGCAAAATGTGCCAGGGCCACCGCATCCTCACCCGAGCGAAAAGCATTTTTATACTGCCAAAGACGGAGAGAGGCTCTGCCTAAATCCGTGCAATCACAATCTTGCAGCATGGGGTGGAAAGGAATGATTTGATCCAAAATAACCTCAAATACGTTCTGAAAAAAACAGCCTCGCCCTTTGGCAAAGCTGTTTTAAAACTAATTTATGAATCTCAGCACGCTGCCGAGTCTCCATGACATTAGTATGTTTCCAATCGGTCAGAAATCAGCCGGCCGAAATAGCAGAAACCGGGCAAGTAGACTCGCAGACACCGCAGTCAATACAGGTATCGGCATCGATAAAATGCATCATGGCAGAATTTTTGAGAGATTTT
>CAYFRY010000041.1:2730-9100 GCA_964345665.1 uncultured Oscillospiraceae bacterium | reverse complement strand
CCCCACAAGGGTATCGAGGGTTCGAATCCCTTGCCCTCCGCCATATTAAAAAAAAGAGTGCCTTATAAGAAGGTACTCTTTTTATGTATAGGGAACGCTCAAAGCTAAAACAGGAGATTATAATCCAAACCTGTATTGGCAAAAACCTCCAATTCTGAAAGTTCAGTCATTAAGTAAGCTGCCAAAGGTTCCAGAACCACACGTTCAGTACAGTCATGGCCCGCAGCAATAGCCCGTACACCTCTCTCCTCAAGAGCAATAAGTTGGTGATGCTTGATCTCACCGGCAATATAGGCATCTACACCTGAGGCGGCAATCTCTTCTGTCCACGCTTCGTCACTGGAACCTCCACTTAAAGCGACTCTTTTAATTGCATGCTCAGTTACTCCGCTTACAAAGCAACCTGAAGTCTGTAGATGTTGATTAACACGAACCAGAAAACTCTTGTAATCCATCGCCTCCTCGTATTCGCCTACTCGGACAAAACCGGATAATACATCACACTTTCCATTAAAATAGCCTCCCGGTATAGAAGACGGAAAAAGTGTATCCTTTACCTTCAGTCCCAGCACCTTAGCCAGACAGTCATTAACTCCCCCAACCGCTGCGTCAAGATTGGTGTGTGCTGCATAGACTGCAATGCCGTGACGAATAAGGCTGGCAAGATTACGCATTTCAGGCACACTCTCATTGACGTGTTTAATACCAGAGAAAATCAGCGGATGATGTGTCACAATCAATCCTACTCCTGAATCAATGGCCTGTTCAACAATTGTAGAATCAATATCCAAACAAACTGAAACTTTATTAATCGGCTGCTCAGAAGAGCCTAGCAGTAAGCCACAATTGTCCCAAGGCTCCACAAGAGACAAAGGAGCTAATTTTTCTAAAACACGCATAACATCCGCGACGATATAAGACATAAAACACCTTCCCTAAAAATAGGCTTCTTTAAACAGACGCGAAACATGGCCCAGTCCATTAATTAAAGCATTCGTATGACGCAATTTAAACAATCTTTCCAGCTCTGTCCTACAGTAATAAAGCTCATCTGAATTTAAATGTTCCATACTTTGGCTTTTATAAGCCTCTGAGATTTTTCGCCCTAAGAGCGCCTCCGACGGATTAATCTTTGCTTTTTTATGTATGGCAAAGAGTAAATCGTCATCTGACGTTTTCAAAAGCCTATCTTTTAGACCGCGCTCAGGTACTTGATCCGGAAAAGCATACGAAGCCATTGTGTAGACTTTGTTCTTCTCTCTTACAACTTTTTCATCTAAGAGCTTGAAGCCTTGGAAAGCCATAAAGACTCTTAAAAGAGGCTGTGATTTCAGCGGTTGTAAAACAAGTCGAAGATTTTTTCCGGACAGTCCTTTTGATAAATAAGATTCAAGCTCGCAGTTTTCAAGAATGTCACAAATCTCTAAGCCACCCATGCCGGCGAGCACCAAAACGTCGCCGGGAAATAAGTCAATCTTCTTTAATCCGTCATTAAGGATACAATCCACTTGTTTCTCAAGCAAAGACCTGTCAACAGCACGCTTGGCACGAGCCAAGGGTCCCTCTTCAATATCGATGGCAAGTACTCTTTGACAACGTTTACCTAATAGCTGATTAATACTCAGCTGAGCATGGTCGCAGCCCACATCCAAAAGGCGTGGGTAATGCTCCGGTAGCATAGAGGCTAATGCATTTAATCGCTTTGATAGTTTGACGGCCATCTTAATCTAAAAAATCTTTAATTTTTTTACTGCGGCTGGGATGACGAAGTTTACGCAAAGCCTTCGCCTCAATTTGTCGGATACGTTCACGAGTAACATTAAATTCCTTCCCTACCTCCTCAAGCGTTCTGGTTCTGCCGTCGTCTAAGCCGAAACGTAAACGCAAGACTTTCTCTTCACGTGGTGTTAAACCAGATAAGACTTCCATCAGTTGTTCTTTAAGCAGTGTATAAGCCGCTTGATCAGCCGGGGAAGGCGCATCCTCATCCGGGATAAAATCTCCTAAGTGGCTGTCCTCTTCTTCACCTATTGGCTTTTCAAGGGAGACAGGTTCCTGAGAAATCTTCATGATTTCACGTACCTTTTCCTCGGTAATTCCCATTTCCTGTGCAATCTCTTCTACCTCAGGATCTCTACCCAATTCCTGGACCAATGTTCTTTGAGTACGGATAAGTTTATTTATAGTTTCAACCATATGAACCGGAATGCGAATAGTACGCGCTTGATCCGATATGGCTCGGGTAATGGCTTGACGAATCCACCAGGTAGCATAAGTACTGAACTTAAAACCTTTAGTCCAATCAAACTTTTCAACCGCTTTAAGTAAGCCTAAATTACCCTCTTGGATAAGATCAAGAAAACTCATACCGCGACCGGTATAGCGTTTAGCTATTGAGACAACCAATCGTAAGTTCGCTTCAACCAAATGGTCTTTAGCGTCCATATCGCCTTGTTCAATGGCCTGAGCCAATTCTTTTTCTTCATCAGCAGTTAACAAAGAAACCTTTCCGATTTCTTTAAGATACATACGAACCGGATCGTCTACCCCAACGCTATCAAGATTTTTTAAATCCTCTTCACTACTACCTTCTTCCGTGACGATATTATCAGCCACAACAGAAATACCTAGGGTTTCCAGCTTGTCCAAATACTTATCGACTTGTTCTAAGTCAATATCTGCATTTTCCAACTGGTTCATGACTTCACGATAAGAAATCTGATTCCCACTTTCGAGTGCCTGGTTAGCTAAAATACTGATTACTGTTTTTTTCTCTGCCATTGTTTTCTCCTTATATTAGATAATCGTTTAATGTAGACTGCTTAATTCCTTATGCAGTAAATTATAAAGTAGTTTTTTAGATGCTCTTTCCCTCTCATTCGTATCAGGATTTACGATTGACTGATAGGTTTCATCTAACTGTTCTTTTAAGGCAAAACGTCTACAACGTTTAAAATTTACTTTCAAATCTTCTGAAAAGAGCAAATCGGTTGAAGCACTTTGAGCTGCAGTTTTAAGTAACTTTTCTGTCTTAACATGCATACCGGTTAAGTTCGATATTAAATCGTCCGGTTCGGGATGATGCTCATTAATAAAATGATATAAATCCTTAAAATGCAAATCTTCTGAATTAAGTGCGGAAACAAGGGCCTCAACAAAGGATTCAGGGCCCAAAACCGAAATTAACCTAGCGTCAAGAGTGGGGCTTAAAATATGAATAAGGCTGCTTTGACGACTCAATATATAGACCATACTCAGTGCAGCCTGATAGTGTTTTTCATTTCGTTTTAAATGCTCATTTTTCAGAGTCTGACCAGTGTTTTCAAGCTGCTCTTCATTCTGATCACTTAGGGGTTCAGGTAGATGAACAGCCACCTGTCTTGAAGAGTTTTGGGAGCGGGCATCCGCTACTTGCTTAACGTCATTTCTTATGCTCGATAGACTGACTCCAAGTTCTTTAGCAGCACGAGCCAAGTACACTTCCTTTAGACTTTCCGATTTAATATCCGGTAAAAAACTCAAAAGGGCCTGTAAATAAATTTGCGGATTGAGACTGCCCTGTTCGCTTGCGGTTTTCTTGGCCAAAAGAAGTCTATAATCAAAAACAGACTGAGCCTCGCTGATTAACGATTTAAAGGCATCTGTCCCATGACTTCTTACATAATCGTCAGGATCTTTTCCGTCCGGGACGTTGAGGACTGAGACTTCCAACCCCACCTCTTCCAAAATGGCAAAACTCCTCAAGGCAGCATTCATTCCTGCACGATCCGCATCAAAACAGACCATAACCTTTGATTTAAACTGTTTCATCAGTTTAGCCTGTTCCGTTGTCAATGCGGTTCCCAAAGGTGCAACTGCAGCATCCACACCGGCCTTGAACGCAGCCATGACATCCAAATAACCTTCAACGAGCAAAAAGAAATCATAAGATGACTTTTTGGCCAAGTTCAGGGCATAAAGCTGTTTGCCTTTAGTAAAAAATTCCGTCTCAGGCGAATTAATATACTTTGGTTTTGAATCGTCCAAAACTCGACCGCCAAAACCTATTACTTTACCTTTCCCGAAAGGCGAAATAATAGGAAAAATGAGTCGATTACGGAAAAGGTCGTATAGATTACCACGTTCCGATCGCTTACACAGACCCGAAGAAAGAATCAGCTCTTCACTGAAACCTTTCATTCGAAGTAGATTGACAAGACCGTCCCAACGCTCAGGAGCATAGCCTAAGCCAAAACGCTTAACGTCAGAGGATTGAATTTGTCTTTTCTTCAAATAATTCAAGGCCGGACTTGCTGCGGGTTCACTTAAGCAACGAAAAAAATAACGTGCTGCCTCTAGCATTATAGACTGAAGATCATCTGCACGTTTTTTTCTTTCCAGGTACTGTTTATCATCTATTTCCGGCAATTGAATATTCGAACGTTCTGCCAGAAAACGAAGGGCATGACCATAGTCTAAGTGTTCTATTTCTTTGATAAAACTGACTACATCGCCACCCTTGTGACAACCGAAACAGTAAAAAAACTGCTCTCTCGGATTAACACTGAAAGAAGGTGTGTCTTCGCTGTGAAAGGGGCAAAGTCCGAAATAGTTGCTACTGCTCTTCTTTTGTAGAGGCAAATACTGTTCAACCACTGAAACGATATCATTAGCTTGCTTAATCTCAGCCACGATCGAGTCGGGAATTCGCTTCAAAACATCAGTGCCCCCTTTAAATAGATCTATCTGCTTTTAAATACGACAGCTAATTGGAAAACTCCTTCTTTTTAGCCTGAACCCATAATGCCAGTTCTAATCGTTTTCGTTGTAATTGGCAACCTAATTCATAAATACCTTCTAAAGAAGCACTGGCATGATAAGCATTGGCAGCACAGCCGCCACTGCAAAAATACTTAGCCCAACAGCTTTGACAGTGGTCCTTATTAGGCAATATCAATCTTGAAAAATGCTCTTTTAACTCATCAGAAACATTTAATGCAGGCGTGTTAAGAACATTACCCATAAGAAAGGCTTCCTCACCGACAAATTGATGGCAAGGATAAATATCTCCATCCGGCGTAACCGCACAATACTCGGTGCCCACCCCACATCCTTTCATTCTCTTATAAAGACAGGGTCCTCCTTCCAAATCCACATTGAAATGAAAAAACTGAAAGGGTTCGGAGCTTTTTCTTGATTCCAAATATGCCACGGCCAGTCGTTCATATTCATCGAACAGTTGAGGTAGATGTTCTTCTCTGAGCGCATAATCCCTAGATCCCGGGGCAACAACAGGCTCAAGAGAAATTTGTTTTATCCCCTCTTCCACAAGATGTAAGACATCATTTGTGAAATCTAAATTATGTGCAGTAATTGTGCCTCGTATATAGTGTTCCTTATCACCTCTTAGCTTTACAAATTCTTTGATATTCTTCATCACCGAATCGTAAGAGCCTTGACCGCCAATTCGGGGACGCATAAAATCATTAATCTCTCTCCTGCCGTCAATTGAAAGGACAATGTTCTTCATATGTTCATTTAAAAAATTCATTTTTTCATCGTCAAGTAATACGCAGTTTGTTGTCATCGTCAGGCGGATGATTTTATTATGTTTTGGACCTTCCTTCTCACAGTACTCTGTCAGGGCAAGCACCACAGGCCAATTCATGAGCGGCTCACCGCCAAAAAAATCAATATCCAGATGTTTGCGAGGCCCGGACGCATGTATCAAAAAATCTATCGCTTTCTTCCCAATTTCTTCGCTCAACATGCTTCGTTTTCCCGTACCGAAGTCGCCTGTTTCCGCAAAACAATAGCGGCAACGTAAATTACAGTCATGACAAAGGTGAAGGCACATTGATTTTATTCGGGGTTCTGTAGGATAAAGCTGTTTTAGCACGACCGGCTCTGCTTCCTTGAATAAAGTCTTATTGGAAATCAGGGCATCAATTTCTTCTGATATTTCGACTAACAATTCAGGGCTTAAATGAAATTCGTCAGCAATTTGATTCAGTTTTTCAAAGCCGGGTTTCTTCCCCGTAAAAGCATCATAGGCTTTCAAAATAGCATGAGTGGCCCGGTCAACAAAGAGTAAGGCTCCGGACTCATTATCATAGGCAAGATAATCGCCTCTAACTTCAAAACAATATAACAAGATAAACCTCTCAAAAAAATAGAATAGTAATCGCTGCGCGAAGACTATTCTAAATCAAAAATATGTGCTTATATCTTATGCTTCGTTTTCACACGGCTGGTTAGCAACCGTACAGGATGTTTTACAGGCAGACTGACAAGAAGTCTGACATTCGCCGCAAGCAGTGCTTACTTTTTTATTTTCCTTACTCTGGGCAACAATTTTAATATGTTTCATAATCATCCTCCGATTCCCTTA
>CAYFRY010000041.1:934-2720 GCA_964345665.1 uncultured Oscillospiraceae bacterium | reverse complement strand
CTTTTACAATATTATTGATCGCTTCACGCTTGTAGGTCACTAAAGTATTAGCAACACTTGTGGCAATGGTAATATCATCGTCCTTAATGTTGACAACCTTTCCTACCATGCCTCCGATTGTAACGACATTATCTCCTACAACCAGTTTGCTGCGTTCTTCTTTTTGTTTCTTTTCTGCCTTTCTTTGAGGTCTGATCATCAGAAAATACAAAAGAGCGAGCATTCCGAGCGGTAAGGCTAAAGTTGGCAAAAGAGCTGCAAGGCCACCAACATCCTGACCGCTTGCAGCAGCAATAAGTGAAGTAAAAATCATAGCGTCCTCCTGAGTAAACGTTCTTCAACTCTGACAGAATAGCATTTAGAAAGCCCAAGCGTCAATTACTCTGTTTTAATCGCTTCTATCGCTGAAAGCTTAGTTGCACGTTTAGCCGGAAAATATCCGGCAAGAAGGCCAATAAAACCGCTAAAAACGACGGCTAAAATTATAAGCCAAAAAGGAATATAGGAAATCTTTGGAGCGACCGCCTCCGCATCAGAAATCCCCATCGTTAGACCAGACATAGAAGGTCCCAAAAGCCTATTAATCAACTTTGAAATAAGAAGACTAAAAATAACACCTAGAGAACCTCCGATAACACCGATCATAATTGCTTCAGTTAAAAACATTTTTCTAATATTCTTAATAGAGGCGCCGATGACTTTCATTACTCCAATCTCTTTCGTGCGCTCGTATATGCTCATGACCATCGTATTGGTTATCCCGATTGCCGCCACTAAAAGGGCGACTGAGCCGATTCCTGCCAAAACAGCTTGAATCGTAGCCATTTGACGATTCATTTCATTCACCATGTCCATCATTGAAGAAGCAAAGAAACCCATCGCTTCAATCTGTGACTTAATGTCCGACACCATACTGATATCTTTTACTTTAATTCTAATTTCACTATAGATATCTCTATTTTTACCTTTCGAACCGGAAGAAGGAGACGTAATATTTATGTTGTCCTCACCGGATTGTACGTCTTGAATCTTACTGAATTCTGAATTCAGTTGCTCTAAATCCTCCAGCAACAGATAGACGTTGCTCTCCCATCCGGTGTTTTTGTAAAGCCCCATGGGATTTAAGCGGATTGTTTTAAGAACCTTTTCTTTCCCGGTATTCTGATCCCAGCCTGTAAATTCAAAATATACTCGACTGTTAAGATAGTCTTGTTCTTCAGGAAACATATTATTTGCGTACATCATATAGGCATGATCACTAAAATCCCTAATGTTGGAAGGTAAATAGACAGGAGGTTTCGTCTTGTTTCGCATAGAAGGCGCGAAGCCGTCAATTGGCTGTAGATCAAAGGATTCGAAGTAGCTTGGCCTCACCCCTATAAATTGCACATAGTAATTTTCTTTTCCAATTTTCATCGGACTCCAGAAATCGGCTCTTTTCAGAGGTTCAGAAGCCATAACGCCCGGTATCATTTTAAAGTCTTCAACGGCCTTATCGTTCAGATAGGTTTTTTTCTTTTCCTCGTAAGAAGCAAGCTGATTTGTGGTCGACATGCTCATACCGTATGACATATTATTGGAGTTAACGGTGATGGTTGTTAAACTCCCCATGCGTTCCAAGCTTTGCATCGTACTCTGGTTTAAACCCAAGCCAAGCGAAATCATCACGATAATAGAGGTCGTACCGATTAGGACCCCCAATAAAGTAAGACTTGTTCTGAGTTTTCTGCGCCAGAGATTTCTGGCACTCATGGCAATCAGATCACGATTATTCATCGAGCGATAA
>CAYFRY010000041.1:0-899 GCA_964345665.1 uncultured Oscillospiraceae bacterium | reverse complement strand
CATTTTTTTTGCTTTGCGACGCTTAAAAACCCCGGCCAAAATGATTAAAGAAAACAGAATAGCGCCGGCTGCCCATATAATCGGATTCATATAAAAAGGTTTCACATCTGAATTCGCACCGTCAATATTATTCGGATCCATTCCGCTCATAGCAGAAGGGTCAAAATCGGGCAAGGGCTCTACTTGAACCGTAAAAGCTTTTTCAAGGACATGTTTTTCACCTGTAGAATCTTCAAAACTGATTTTAATAGATCCGTCTAAAGAGCCCTCTTCCATTGGAATTAAGCTAGTGCTGTACATGGCCGAAGCACCACTTGGGAAATTGCCGATAAATGATCTGGTCGGATCCGCCATCATAGGACCTTCATATTCGATCATCAAATTCGTCAGATTATCTTTGCCGACGTTGTAAACATTATAATCCAAATTAAAGGGCTGGCCGATTATAACCATAGTTGGAGGAATCACTTCATCTGCTTCTATCTTAGCCTCTTGAACAACAGGAATGCCTATCGTTTCATTAGCCTCCAATTGATTTCCATCTGCATCCTCATATTCGAATTTAACAAGCAAGGTATAATTTTTTGAGGCCACAGTGGGGCCAACGGCGAATGTAATCTCTTTTTCTGCTGTTTCTTCCGGTTCGATTTTGGAAATGTAAAAGGTATTCGAACTGTTTACAGGAGTAAAAACATTCATAACCGCAGGAGAGGCAAGTTCACCCGGCGATGAAGAAGTAGGCGTGTCCGTTGAAAGTAAAATCTTAATGTTTCTACACGACTTTTCTTGATTAGTGTTAAAGAATGTCATTTTCAGTGTGAATTCTTGTCCGGCTTTAGGCATACCGGGCACCAAACTATACTTAGTAATAATAAGTTTGGGTTTGTTCTTCATTGAAG
>CAYFRY010000040.1:0-9157 GCA_964345665.1 uncultured Oscillospiraceae bacterium | reverse complement strand
CTGGCCTATGTCCCGGATTGGCCAAACGCTCCTCTCGGGTAATGACTTTGTTTTCCGCCTCGAAAATCCCGAATTCTTCGCAATGTCCGAAGTGCTCTGTGACTTGTCCGTTGTCGCCGGCTACTGCAATTTTAATCATCTCTGTTTCCTCCGTTTACTCTTTTTTATTAAGCAAGTGGTCTTTAAATTATCAAAATCCACCCTACTCTATCACTCGTTTTGTACCGCTTGAAAGGTAGTCGATGCGATTACCCATCTTGGTCTTAAGCCTTTGATATGGGCCCCAACCTGTACAATGGCAGGTATAGTATTGGGCACCGCTTTCCAATAAGTATCGGCCGATTTGATCGATGCTTTCCTCCTCTTCATCACCGTCGGAGCGACTGCTAAGATGAAAGCCGCCTATGACATAGTCCGGCACACGTCCTTCTAAAACCCGGAAATGTTCAAGAATATTGATAATACCGTTATGAGCACAACCGGTCACCAAGAGCGTCTTTCCTTCTTCCTCAAGAATTAAATTCTGCTCATGTTCAAAACAATCCGGTAGAATCCTTCCTTCTCGTTTCATAAACAAAGTTCGATTAGACCTGGGAAGCGACCCTTTCTGAAGGACATTCGAGAATAGGCGAATGTTGTCTTTAATCCGAAAGTTGTTTTCCGTAAAAATAAGGCGCTCATTCTCCTTCAGTTTTTCGTCCAAACCGATATACGTGAGCTCATCTTTTGAACGCGCGGAATAGTATGCGTCAAATGCCGAGCGGTGAACGTAAACCTTGGCCTTCTTATTCGCTTTCAAAAAAGCTTCCAGTCCGCCACCATGATCACCGTGAGCATGAGAAATAATAAGTAAATCCACATCGCTAAGGTTTACCCCGAGCTTTTCGGCATTTTTTAGGAAAAGATCACTCGCACCCACGTCAAATAAGATTTTTTCACCCTTTGCCTCTATAAAAAGGCTGAGACCATGTTCACAAGCGAAGTCTTCCGACAGGGTCGTATTTTCAACTAATGTTTGAATACGCATGATTCTATTCACCACCGTTTTCCGAAAGTATGGCCATGGTTTTGCCGAATACCTTTTTAGCCGCAATCCCCGACGGGCAATCACAATCCACTATGCTTTGTCCTTTATTCGTCGCCTTCACCGCCTGAGGATCAAAGGGGATTTTTCCGGCAAAGGCCAGCCCGTGTTCTTCACAATAATCTTCAATTTTTTGTGTATTGGACGGATTTGTGTCGGACTTATTTACACAAACCGCCGTCTTGATACCGAAATGCGCGGCCGTTTTTATGATGCGCTCCATGTCGCTGATTCCTGAGAGAGAAGGCTCGGCCACAATTAGGACCATGTCGACTCCGCTGAGAGAGGCAATCACCGGACAACCGATTCCCGGAGAGCCGTCAATGATGGCCAGTTTCGTTTCCTCTTTAGTCGCCGACTGCATGCCTTTCTTCACTTCCGTGACAAGTAGGCCGGAGGTCCCGCTACCCATTTTGAGTTCCGCTGTGGAAAAAACCTTTTCCTCATCGACATAAAGGCTGAGTTCACCGTCTGCGGAAGGTACCCTGCTTATGGCTTCCGTCGGACAAACCAATTCACAGACGCTACAGCCTTCGCAGGCAAAAGGATTAACCCGGTAAGCCTCACCGAACTCAATCGCTCCGAAACGACAGTGCTCTTTACATAGGCCGCATTGAATACATAAATCCGCATTGATTTCCGCCTTTGGCAGCCCGAAATAGTCTTTAAGTTTCGGCTCTTTGGTCCATCCACTCACAAGGTGAAGATTGGGAGCGTCCACGTCACAGTCCGCATAAGCCTTGGCTTCTGCCAGCTTGATAAACGCTGCAGCCAGCGTTGTTTTTCCGGTGCCGCCTTTGCCACTAAGAATGAGTAACTGTTTCATGTCGCACCTCCTTTTTCACCTTGTCCAACAGAGAAGAAAAGAGAGCATGATAATGCTCGTTTTTGAAAACGGCTATCTCTGCATTGGAATTCAAGCGGCCGAGTTCAGAGTCAAAGGGAATCTTCATCAAAATCTGAATCCCTTTTTCTATACAAAAACGTTCGGCCGGATTATCATCGTCCAAACATTTGTTAAGGACGACGCCTAAGGGCTTCTTAAACAAGCTGACCAAGTCATAAACCATCTCAAGGTTATGCACTCCGAACAAGGTCGGCTCGGCCACTAAAATGCAATAGTCCGCATCCTTGATGCTTTCCATCACCACACAGGCACTTCCCGGAGGACAGTCAATGATTGTTGTTTGATCGCTGTCCGGGGCGTATTTAGAGAGCAATTGATGAATGAGAGGGACGCCTGAAGCTTCACCGATATTCAGGATACCCGTATGAAGAGATACCCCGCCCGAAAATCCGCTTTGAATTTGGCCGATAGGCTTGTCCTTCTCTGTCAGCGCCTTTTCCGGGCAAACTAAAAGACAGCCGCCACAAGAATGACAAACTTCCTCGAAAACAAGCAATTGATCTTTGATGTAGGCAAGGGCATTAAATTTACAAAAATCTACACAAGCGCGACAGGCACTGCAGCTTGCTTCTTCCACTTGAGGAATCTTAACACGGACTTCTTCCGTTCGAACCGCTTCAGGCTTAAAGAAGAGATGCGCATTGGGCTCCTCAACGTCACAGTCCAGGTAGACTGCAGTCTTCGCTACGGCCGCTAAATTGACGGACACAAGTGTTTTTCCGGTGCCACCTTTGCCACTGAGAACCGCAATCTTCATTTAATGGCCTCCGCGCCATGAAAACCCGGGTGAATCTCTTCGAGTAAATCAAGTTGACCTGCTTTAAATGCCTCTAAATTATTCTTAACGGAAACCGCCGTTGTTTTATAAATCTTAATTTCAGCCGCCTTGAGTACCTCAGCCGCATTCTCTCCCAGTCTGGGGGCCAGCAGCACCTCGGCTTTTTGGTCGACCAATGTTTGCGCCGCTTTTATCCCTGCACCGCCTCTACTCGTTGCCGCTGCATTCTCAAGAAAAAGGCTTTCCCCTTTATCTGTATCAAAAAATAGGAAATAGGGCGCTCGCCCAAAAGATGCACAGACATTGCTGCCCATGCTTTTGTTCTCTACAGGAATCGCAATTATCATAAAATTCTCCTTTTCTGTTTAGGGTCAATGCGAGCCGCTCACCATTACATTCGACCTATCCGACCCCCGCCTCGTCTGCCTCGTCCATGTCGATGGCAGCCGCGGCCACAGCTGCTTTCTATCCCTTCACAAAGCCTGTATTCACCGCCTTCGATGACAAGCAGCTTTCCGTTCACAAGAGCTTCGGCCAGCTTCTTTCTGGCCTCACTGTAAATACTCTGAACTGTACTGCGTGCGACATTCATTTGCTCCGCACAATCCTCTTGATTGAAGGCTTCAAGATCAATCAGCCGTATGGTCTCATACTCATCTACGCTCATCTGAATGTAACTTTCCGAGTCAGCTGCTAAATCGAGAGGGCCGAAACGCTTGCTTTCAGGCAAAGCACAAACCCTTCTCCTTTTCATCGGTCTTGCCACAGTTTATTCTCCTTCCGTACAAAATAGAAATAAGCAGATTCTCGTCCGCTTATCTCTTTTTTGTTTTTATGAGCATGCTCAGTCTTCCAGCTGTTTATTAATCCAATCGAGTCGCTTTTCTAAAAAACTTTTCTGTTCATTAAGCCATTCTTGATCGGTGCTCTGTGCATTCCGCTTCATTTCGAGGCCTCTGCCAAAACTGCGACCACGACCGCGACCATTTCTGCAAGCCATTCCGGAAGCTCTTCCGGCTCCAAAACCTTTTCCAAGCCCCATACCTCTACCTAATCCGAAGCCTCTTTTTTCGTCGGCTGCATTGGTATCGGCACCTTCGCACAGTCCAAGACCTCTACCGGTCATCGCGCCTGCACCCATCGGGCCACTTCCATCTCTTCTGGGCATAAAGTCACCTCCTTTTTTATTTATGGCATATGCCACTTACCTATACTATAAACCATTTTCGGCATATGTCAATAACTCTTTATAAAAATACTCAAAGAAGGCCTTCTAAAAATCCTATGTCCCTTTTCTTTACGCATCAAACGAAATGGAAACCCGGATAAAACCTTTCTGCTTCCCCCGGTAAAAGGCCTTCTAAAACGAAATCGTTTCCATCCCAAAAAAAGAGGACTCTGCTTATCCTCTACAAAAGATCTTCAGGATGCGACGGTATTTTGTCCATTTTTGGACAAATAGAGGCACTTGTCCTAAAAAACCAAGGCGTTAGTCATGGCAAAAGCAGGCCTGAGCCTGAAAACGGAGGACAAGTCCACTTTATTGACCCTTTCCCTCCAGCTGCAAAGGTGATTTCTAAAAAAATCCGAGTTTTTTTGCCCCGGCCTTAGGACGTAAACGTTTGCTTGACCCAAAATGGACAAAAATGCCCTATGTACTAAAACCGACGGACGGTGTTCAAAAACCCATGCACCTACTGCGAGCGATTAAAACCCACGGACTTACGGCAAGCGCTGCAAAGCCAAAGTTCAAGCCCTAAACGCTTAAGCGACGCTCGAGACAAAACAAAGGAGTTGCCCTCCCGTATGCTTTTTCACATACTTTTGTGACAACTCCTCACCCCTCCTGTCTTATTCACATCCCCTCATACTATGACGAATAAGACCTCGGATAAGCGTCTCGTTAATTTGTATTCACCCGGAGCGTTCTTAAGAAGATCCATTGCGGAGACCACCAATCTTTGAAATTGGCTTAACAAAAGATTCACTGTCCTGCCCCTTTGCTCATTTTGTTATAAAGATCACGCATTAAAATAACAACGGCAGTGGCAAAAAACAGAACGGGAACAAAGTCGACAAAAGCCATTATTACTGAATAATCTTTCATCTCAAGACCTCCCTAAAGCCTCTATTTTTAAAACGCCTTCCTCTGTCCACCCTTTTCATTTGCCCTCTATTTCTTATTGAGATGATAGAGCGGAAGCCAAGGAATAATAATCGGCGTACTGTCCGCATAGGCTTTGTAGGCCGCTTGGTCACCGTAGCGCTCCATTTGCCGTTTTTCTAAACGCTGAGCACCGTTAAACATAATGTAAACAATGCAAACATAGGCGAGTACAGACGTTATCCACTGTCCCACCGTCGCATACGTCGTCATACCGCTGACGAAGACACCCGTCCAGAACAGTATTTCACCAAAATAATTCGGACAACGGACAAGCTTATACAGACCCTCGGTCGCAACCATGTCAGGACGCAGCTTCTTCTGAGCAGTTTTCTGATTGTCGGCGATGGTTTCAAGTGTAAGACCGAATAGCGAAAGAGCGATACCGATTAGCGGTACCGGGACATCTGTAGACGCATTGATATAGCGGAAAAGCATAGGACTGACTTGGGCTGTGTACAGAACCGCAACAGAAATCCAAATGACGAGCAGCACAAAAACCGGCATCTTCTTTTCCGTGTTTTTTGCCAGCGTTTCTTTGGCCACATCGGTCTTGTTAAACGAGACGTTTTTAAGTTCACGGACCAATAAAAAACCCGAGAGACGAGCGCCGTAGGCCAAAAACAAAAGCGCCTGAACAACAAGAATCCAACGCGGTGTCGCCATCGGCTTCATCAGAGCCATAATGAGCACCGTAAGACCGGCAGCAGCAATGGCAAAACCATAGCCAATAGACAAAAAATACACAAACTTATAAAAGCCGACGGCAGACATCACAGCACAAACAATAAATAGGGGAAGGAGTAATGACCACGGCATCCTCAGTTACCTGCCTTCCCGAAATAATCTTTAAGATACGCGGCAAAACTCTTTTCGCCCGTCACCGTATCTCCGACCAGGTCATGGCTCAGTGTCCATTTGGAGAAGAGAATGATGTCTTGTTTCCCGGCCTTTTTTATCTTCGGCAAATGCACAAGCATACTGAAAAGCCACGCCGGCGCCCACTTGATTTTCAAAGGTTTTCCCGCCGCTTTAAAACACAGGGCCGCCATCTCCTCATAAGAGTAGGTCTCTTTTCCTCCCACGTTATAAGTGACATTCGTGTCATTCATGTGTGCAAGAATGAATTCGGCAAAATCGCTACAGTCCAAGACGTTCGCACGAATATGGCCATAACCTTTCAGAAGCTGCATCGCCCCTTTATCCACATAGGGTTTAAAAACTTTCGCAATGTCGTAGAAATAGCCGGTCGGGCGGTAAATGACATAGTCCATGGCGCCTTTCTTAAGCTCCTCTTCAAACATGTGCTTGGCGTGGAGCATGGGTACCGTTTCAGCCCCCTCTTCGTCACAAGAAATAACTGAGATATAATTAAATTTCTTAACCCCTGCGCGCTTAGCCTCTTCAAAGAGATTCAAGTTTCCCTTAAAGTCAATGTCATAAGCGCTGAAGCGTGTTGACGCACCGGTCAGACCGACGGTCGAAATCACAAGATCCGCACCCTCACAGAGCCCCTTCAAGCTTTCCGGCTTCGTCGCATCGATCGCGACAAAGCGGTATTTTCCCTCACAGCCTTCCAATGCCGCTTCTTTCAAGTCTGCCGCCACCACCTCATGTCCATCTCGGCAAAGACATTTCAGTATTTCCCTCCCCAAGTGACCGAATGCGCCCGCCAATACCACTTTCATCTTCTCTCTCCTCACTTCTTGCCTTTCTCTTTAGAGCGCTTATCGTTAATGATTTTCATGTGTTCTTCTGTAATCAGCTCCACCTTATTTTCTTTGGCCCAATCCACGCAACCCTTCAAGACAAGAGATAAAAACACGCGAGGAACAGCCAGAACCGTCATCAGCGCCTCATCCGTAAACTTGATCTTGTCGTCTGCACGATCCGCCGCGTATCGAACAGACTCAAGAGAAGCCTTTCTCATTTGTAAAAGCTCCGCACGCATTCTCGCTTTTCTGTGATACCAGAAGTTTTTACTGTCACGGTAACCGTAATCAATCGGTAAAGGCGGAAAATCCCAGGCTTTTACGCCTTCGATAATGGCCTTTTTATACCTCTCTTTCATCAAAATTTTATCCACACGAAGAATGAAGTGAGCGCCGAACTTACTCGTAATCCCGTTAAAATCGTGATACGGACCCTCATAACCGTCGAGTTCTCCCGGCTGATCCTTGTCCGCTCCATCCAGCTCACGCATCCAGGTGCATTCCATCACCTGAATGGCATCACTCAAGACCTGTGGCCTTGCTTCACCCGTTTCTTCTTCAATCAAGCCTTTTTCAAGCTTGTAGTTGCATTTTGCCATTTTCTCCGCCGGCTTATCACCCGGCCAGGAGAGCTTGACCGCTTCTTTGAACGTCTTCGGTTTATCATCAATAAAGTTGAGGGCACATTGGCCATTACGAAGAATATTCTGTGCGGTATTCGATGAATTTCGGCAGCACAGAAGCATCGCATAGTAATCCTTACCCGCTACGTAGTAGGGTTGAACCAAAGAATAAGGTCCCAGCGTCGTCATCCCGTCTTCGCAAAGCGTACTGATAATCACAGTCGGCATCGGAAAAAAGAGCGAAGTTTGATAGAAGTTGTCTACAATTCTAAGGTCTTGAAAGCTGCTCATAGCGAAAGCTCCTTAAGCTTTTTATTTCAATAGTTGACTGATAACTTCGTATATTTCCTGAAAGCTTTTACCCTCAAAAGGCCAGCGGAGCAGCGACTCGGCGATAAACTCAGCCAGAAAACCTTTGTCTTCAACTGAAGATGCTTGGCAAATCGGCTCCACAAGATCTGCGAGCTGACGACGCAGCATTTTATGTCTTTCGGAAAAGACCATGGAAAAGACCTTCCCCGCATCACGGTCGCTGAATAAGCTCTGATGTTGTTCGGCAAAAGAAATCAAACCATCAAAAATGGCTTTTAATACCGTCCGGGCATCCGCTGTCACTTGGCTTTTTATCCTCCTCATACAAATCATCCAGTCTTCCGCCATAAAGGAGGCGATCAGCATATCTTTGGACTCAAAGTAGTTGTAAACCGTGCCCACGGCGATTTGGCAGGCCTTGGCCACGGAGCGGATGGTGGTTTTAGCATAGCCCTTTTCCGCTACCTGTTTTTTGGCCTCTTCCAAGAGCTGCTCTCTTAAATTATCGATGGTTTTAGGCATTGGAAGCTTTCCTCTTATTTGATATGAACGTGTTCATATCCATAGTAAATCCCGCGTGAAACAATGTCAAAGCAAAAAGCGTAAAATATGAGCTTTGCACCTTATAATGTTCTTATCCGAGGCTTTGTTCTACCGGACGAGCCGTGTCCGCTGACGATTACACCCTTTTCTCGCTTTATGTCGTGTTCTGAACAGCGAAATTTTTCTATCCTATCTCTAGGAGGTTTACACATGGATACACAAAAAATCGGTCAATTTTTAAAGGAACTGAGAAACGAACAAAAACTGACACAGGAACAATTAGCCGAGCGTATGTTCGTTTCCGGAAGAACAGTCTCTCGTTGGGAGACCGGTACTAATTTGCCGGACATTGCTATCCTGATGGACCTTGCAGACTTTTACGGTGTGGACATCCGAGAAATACTGGATGGGCAAAGAAAGGAGCCTGATATGGAGAAGGATAAGGAAGACACGATTATAAGAATGGCTGAATACAGTCAGGAAGAAAAGCGAAAATTAATGGGCGGAGGGAAAGTGCTTTTTATCCTCGGCGTCCTTTTTTCCGCAGCCAATTTAGTCATCGAAGGTCTTGAGCTGAAGGGAGAGGGGTTTTGGTACCATTTGGCCGATTTCATTCGCGGTTTAAACGACGGACTTGTTTTTGCACTGATGATTGTCGGCCTACTTTATACCAGCAATCGTTTGAAAAAAATTACAGACGCCAAACGGCGTCTGATTAAAAAATTATAAATTTATGAGCAACTATGCTACCATTCCAAACTTTGTTGCACTCGTAGAAGAACGGCATCTCAAAGTTCAAAGGCCGTTGTCTCCTGATTGGAAATCGCAATTTCCAGATTGCCATTTCGGCAACGGAGTAAATCGATGAAACTTTTTTCAAGCTTTATATCTCGTAAAGTAATCTGGAAAGTCAGGCGAAACATACTGCCCATATTGGTAGTCCTGACCCTAACCAGATCATAGGAAGTCGTATAAGCCTGCATCAAGTCAGCAAACACTTCCGTATAGTCCAATTCTGCCGGGATTGTGATGCT
>CAYFRY010000039.1:0-9224 GCA_964345665.1 uncultured Oscillospiraceae bacterium | reverse complement strand
TAGAGATGGAGAAGAAAATGTCTGAAAAAGAAAATAAAAACAAACGAAAGTTAAGTTCTCAAAGAAAAGAGGATTTGAAGCTCGATTTCCCCTTGCTTGCAGATGTATACCGTGAAGACCAAAAAGAACTTGCGATGGCTTTTTCTGAAGAGTACAAGCAATTTCTAAACCTATGCAAGACTGAGCGACTGGCGGTTGTGGAGAACATTAAAGCAGCCGAAGAGTTGGGTTTTGTTCCTCTGCGTTCTCAAAAGAAACTTGCAGCCGGAATGAAAGTCTATCATAACATTAAGGGCAAAGGCTTAGTTTTAGCCGTTATCGGAAAAAACAAAATTAAAGAAGGGTTTCGTATTCTTGGTGCTCATATTGACTCACCGCGTTTGGATTTAAAACCTCTGCCCGTGGTTGAAGATAAAGGCATTGTCTATTTCAAAACACATTATTATGGCGGTATAAAGAAGTATCAGTGGGCATCGGTACCTCTTTCTTTACATGGTGTTGTAAATAGGGAAGATGGTACACAAGTCCATATTTCCGTTGGTGAAGGAGAAGATGAGCCTAAGTTTGTAATCACTGACCTGCTTATTCATCTAAGCGGAGAACAAATGTCGAAGAAGGCAACAGATATTATTCCGGGAGAATCATTAAATATCTTGGCCGGTGTAACACCATTGGATAAAAATTCGAAAACGCGCTTTAAGTTGGAAACTTTAAGATATCTCAACGAAGTTTATGGTATTAAAGAAAGGGATTTAGCTTCCGCTGAAATTTCTGCTGTTCCCTCTCAGAAAGCGGTCGATATCGGCTTTGATCGTATGATGATCGGTTCCTACGGACATGACGATCTTGTCTGTGCTTTTCCTGCCATACGTGCGATTTTCGATCAGGAAAAGCCTCTTAATACGCTTGTCACGGTACTGACTGACAAGGAAGAAGTAGGCTCGAGCGGAAATACCGGTGCCGCTTCAAGACTCTTTGAAAATGTCTTATATGAAATTGCTTATAAAATGGAGGATTCCTTCTCTGCATTGGATTTTAGACTGTCTTTGGAAGCATCCTCGATGTTGTCTTCTGACGTCACCAATGCTTTTGATCCGAATTTCTCCTCTGTTTCCGATGAATCCAATTCAAATTTTCTGGGGCACGGTTTAAGCATAATTAAATATACCGGCTCACGTGGTAAAAGCGGAGCCAGCGATGCAAACTCAGAATTTATGTCTGCGCTGACTAAGTGCCTCGATGAAGCCAAAGTATTTTGGCAGACCGGAGAAATGGGTAAAGTAGATGCGGGTGGTGGCGGTACCATTGCTAAAATTTTCGCTAACATGGGAATGGAAGTGATTGATTGTGGCGTACCTGTACTTTCAATGCATTCACCTTTTGAGCTCGCACATAAATATGATGTTTATGAAACTTACCGCGCTTATAAAGCCTTTCTGGAAAAGTTTTAAGCCCTCTTATGCTAATATAGCATTAAACTACAATAAAAAGCAGGAAGAATCGCATGAAAAAAACGGAGAGTCAATACGTACAGGAGAATAGTCCAGATCCGATTGAGCATCCAAGCTTATCGGCAGAAAATTCTTACTCCCAGCCGCTTACATCCGAGCCCAAAGCTCAGCCTGTGATTAAGTCTGCTCCGCGAACTGCCGCATTACACGGTCAAATCCAAAAGACCTCCATAGAAGAACGTGTCAAACTGATTCAGGCCAGGCAAGCCAAACAGAAGCAAGAGGCAAGCCCTAAAGAGATTGTTTCCAACATTGTCGAACAGCTGCGTGCTTTTGCCATTACTTTAATCAAGGGAAAGCCCAATGTATCTAAGACGACAAAGGATTTCCCCATAAACCGTAATATTATCGGCCGTATGAAGCGATACGGCCCTGCTAAAGTCTATCGCTTAAAAGGTTATACTACGGTTGGAAGAGTCAAGAAAAAACGCAACCGGGACATGCTGAAAAAACATCGAAATCGTTTAATATTTACAGTTATTCTTGCTGTGATGTTATTGGTTCTGTTTTTTGCTTTGGATCCTATTCCCACAGTCAAGCAATTTCTTTTCGATATCGGGTATTAAAGATAGCTCTACGAAAACGGAGTATCTTACTCAGAACCTGTTGGACTGCGCTGATCAGCCAACGGGTTCTTTTCAACCGCCTCATGTAGGTGGCTGTCATCAATATGCGTATAGATTTCAGTAGTAGAAACCGAGCTGTGTCCCAGTATTTGTTGTAACAAGCGAATGTCCACCTGCCCATACTGATACATCAAAGTAGCAGCGGTGTGGCGAAGCTTGTGTGTGCTATATTTTGTACTATCAAGGCCTGCCGCCTTTAGTCTTTCCTTAATCATCCTTTGAATACTTGCATTAGCCATGCGGTTCCCTTGCCGGCTGATAAAGAGGTACGGTTTGGCCTCCTCCTTTACGCCACGGATCGGTCTTACAGCTAAGTAATCTTCTATGGCCTTTAAACACGCACCATTAAGGTAGACCGTTCTTTCTTTATTTCCTTTACCTATAACGCTTAATCGATCCTCATCAATATCCTGTATTCGAATAGCCGACAGTTCAGAAAGTCGTAAACCGCAGTTCAGAAACAGGGTAAGGATACAGTAATCGCGTTCAGGGAATTGACTTGTTTTATTCGCTCCGGCTTTTAACAAAGTTTTAGACTCTTCAAGGCTAAGATGCTTGGGGAGTCTCTTTTGTTGTTTCGGGCTTTCAAGTTCTTGTACAGGGTTATAATCAAGCAATTTTTTCTTATGAACTACGTATTTAAAAAAAGCTCTTAGCGCTGCTACCTTACGCGCTCGGTTGGCAGGACCTGCTTTTCTTTCACGAGTTAACCAGGTCAAAAAAGCATAACAATCTGTAAGTGAAATCTGCTTAAGAAAGCTGACATCCACATCTTCAATACTAATCGATTCAAAATCTTCTTTTCTGTTGTAGCGAGAATATTTGATGAAACGAAAAAATAAAATCAAGTCATAACGGTACTCTTTAACCGTTAAGAATTGTCTCCCCAAGATCACTTCCATATAGGTTAAAAATTCAGAAAGGAGAGGGAAGAGGACTAAATCTTCTGCAGAAATTTTATTTTGTTTTTCTTGATTCTTTTCCATGAACTAATTTTAACCTCTTAAAGATTAAATTGCACTTTAATATTAAGCTCTGTGTTATGATAACTATGTTTTTTCGTAGGAAAGAAAATAATTATTGAAGGAATCAAAGTATGGAAAAATTACGTGTAGGTATTAGTGGAGCCACGGGCTATGTCGGCCAGCGTTTTGTAACATTGTTGGCTGAACATCCTTGGTTTGATTTAGTTAGTCTGGCTGCTTCCAGTAGATCCGCCGGTCAAACTTATAGTAAAGCAGTCGAAGGTCGTTGGAAAATATCGGAAGATATTCCGAGTAAAGTAAAGGATCTTGTTGTTCAAGATGCCGCTCATGTGGACCATTTCGTAAAAGACGTCGATTTTGTATTTTGTGCTGTTGATATGGCGAAAGCCGATATTATTGCGCTGGAGGAAGCCATTGCCAAAACGGAAACTCCGGTTGTTTCCAATAACTCAGCGAATCGCTGGACTAAAGATGTACCGATTATTCCTGAGATCAATGCGGATCATAGTGAGGTTATTGCCGCGCAACGAAAGAGACTTGGAACAAAACGTGGGTTCATTGCATGTAAGCCCAATTGCTCCATTCAGAGTTATGTGCCGGCCATTACGCCGCTTATGAAATACGGACCGGAAAAGATTATTGTTTCAACGTATCAAGCTATATCCGGAGCAGGAAAAACATTTAAGGATTGGCCGGAGATGATTGGAAACCTGATTCCTTACATCGGGGGCGAGGAGGCTAAAAGTGAACAGGAGCCTCTCCGTATTTGGGGTAATGTACAAGGGGATGAAATTGTCCCCGCAACTTCACCTATTATTTCTGCACAATGCTATCGCGTAGCCGTTCAAGACGGTCACACCGCTTCCGTTGCGGTTCAGTTCGCTAAAAAACCAAGTAAGGAGGTGATTTTAACGGCTTGGGCCAATTATAAAACTTTACCTCAAGAACTAGGATTACCCTCTGCTCCGAGCCCTTTCTTAATCTATTTCGAAGAAGAAAACAGACCTCAGGCTACGTTGGATGCCATGGTAGGAAACGGCATGGCTATTGCTATCGGCCGTTTGCGTGAAGACAATATTTTCGATTATAAATTCACCTGTCTCTCACATAATACTTTACGCGGTGCGGCAGGTGGTGCCGTTTTAACTGCGGAATTACTTTACAAGCAGGGCTATATTCAAAAAAAATAAGTTCTGCTTTAAGAATTGGATTCAAATAAAAGAGTTATCTTCACTAAGGGATGGCTCTTTTTTGATATGCATAAATTGATGCGAATCAGAGTTTAATATAATTGAATTCATGCCATTTTCTTTAAACATTAGTAACAAAAAAATGGGGGAATTTTAAGTTTTTTATGTTAATATGTACAAATAGAAGTCTTGGGGAGTTATTAAATCAGACACAGTATCTTGATTTAATAAATGAAAGTTTAAGAAAGGAAAGATTATGCTTTATCCAATTGCAACACAAACCAGAACAGTCCAGTCCTTAAATGGTGTTTGGAAATTCAAATTAGAAGATGATTTATCTCCTAATGATGTGACTAAACCTTTAGTGACCGACAGACATCTGATTCTGTTCGTGTTATTATTACCTATGACTGGAGAAATGACTCAAAATCTTCCAATACAACGGCCACGGCTTTTCTGATTACTGCACAACAAGAAGGACCTCTTAAACCGGATTTAAGCTTGGTAGAGGATGAATTTAAGCTTGTGACTCCTGTTAAGGCGAATGAAACGCTGACAGATATTCAACAAGGCTTTGTATTGAGCAATATGGATACTCCCGTTACTTTTTCCGTAAAAGGTAACATGTATGCCATTTTTGTTGAAGGAAACCTCAGAATGCATATCCTGTCCAATTAACTTACAACTTAAAATAAGGAAGGCTTAAGGAAGACTCCACATTAAGCGGAACTGTCTTAGCAGTGCAATAACTTTGTACTGTTGAGACAGTTTTTTCTTCTATAATCATCTTGCTTAACAATGGACAGCTTGAGTGTGTTCGCATCATCCGTGCAGCCGGTGTCACGCCCGATCCTGTCACCGCCACATTCACCAATCACTATACCTCGCCTAAGACAGAAAGCAGTAAAACAGAGTCAAGCTTGCCAAGAACAGGAGAGAAGGGTAGAAGTGATACTCTGATGGCGGGTAGTTTACTCCTTTCAGCTCTTCTGATGTGGGTGTATAAGAAGAGAAAAAAAAGGGACAAATAGGCTTTAAAACTTACCTAGCTTATCCTTAGGATTATTACGGTCTTTCTTGTAATAAAATTTGTACAGGAAAAACAATAGACTTGCGGCAATAGCAAAAGCAATGATGTAAGCGAGAATATCTACCCAAGCGTTTTCAATCATTGGCTTAGGCTGTATGAGTGCAAGTCTATTTTGTATTTGTAAGAAAATAAAAACGGAAAATAGAAACGCTTGATTCATTTTATTAACCTCCATAAGCAAATTGAATATATCATAAATAAGCCATTATTTAATATTTCTCATATAAAACGAAAGAATATCCTGCAGGGAAGCACTTTCAAAAACAAACCCACCTCAACAAAATAATAATTTTGTTGAGGTGGAAAGAGGGGATATTTAAAGTTTTAAATCAAATTTACCTTTACCAAATTAGCCTCATTATCATAATCATACTCCATCAATTAACTCTTTTGTTTTATCTATTTATTTTCTGAATGTGTTCGATATTAAATCTTATAGCGTTTGTTCCAATGCTTATAAATTTTCTTCTAAAGATTGGAAATAATTATTCATAGCTGATACCACCGCTCGTAACGATGATTTACTGATGCTTTGGCTGTAGCCTGAACCACTGTAATATTTTCCTTTGTGTAAGAGCTGGACGTATGTCATCGCTTTCGAGCCGGAGCTGCGTTCCAACGCATGCTGCTGATATAGTGTTAAATCCATCTCTACGCCCAATAAGTCCTTAAGCGCATTAAAAAATACACCAACGATACCGGTTCCCGTTCCATGGATAGGATAAACCTGATTTTTAAATTCAACGCTTGCTTTAACATCAACCGTCTGGTCGTCAACCATTGTCTCACTATAAGCTAATAAGTTAAGTGGTCTTGTTATGTTTACATAATGTTCGAAAAACATATTTTTCAATTCTTCCGGTTGAAGTTCAGAGTTGCGAATATCAGATATGTGTGTGGTCAACTTACCGAACTCCTGCTGAAATTCTTTTGGCAAATCCAAACCGTATTTTTGTTTCAAAATAAAAGCGATGCCACCTTTTCCGGATTGTGAATTGATACGAATAATCGGATCATAGCAGCGTCCTACATCCATTGGATCAATGGGTAAATACGGTACATCCCAGTATCCTTCCTTGTCCAGAACGGCCATTGCTTTATTAATGGCATCCTGATGAGAGCCTGAAAATGCGGTGTAGACCAAATCTCCGGCATAAGGTTGCCTTGGGTCAACACGCATCCCCGTACTTGACTCATAAATGTCAACAATCGAATTGATATCTGAGAAATCCAGTTCCGGATCTATACCTTGTGAGAACATATTCAGGGCGATTGTCAAAATATCTGCATTACCTGTTCGCTCACCATTGCCGAACAGCGTTCCTTCAACACGATCCGCGCCTGCCATCAAAGCCAACTCGGTCGCCGCCACACCACAACCGCGATCATTATGAGCATGTAGGCTTACAGTGATTGAGTCACGAAATTTTGTATGTGTGCAAAAATATTCTATCTGATCTGCATAAATATTTGCAGTCGCGCACTCAACCGTATTTGGTAAGTTGATAATTACCTTTTTTTCGGGACTGGGTTTCCAGACTTCACAAACCGCATCACAAACTTCTACGGCAAAATCCATTTCAGTCAGACTGAAGCTTTCCGGAGAATACTCAAAGACAAAGTTTGTGCCATACTTGTCTTTTTCGGCAAAGGACTTGACCATTTTAGCTCCTTTTACAGCCAAGTTTTTCACCTCATCCATACTCATTTTAAAGACGACACGCCTTTGGGTCGTGTTGGTTGAATTATATAGATGTACCACCGCATTCTTAGCTCCACGAAGTGCTTCAAAGGTTCTTTCAATGATATGCGGTCGTGACTGTGTTAAAACCTGAATGAAGACATCATCCGGAATTAATTCCTTTTCGATTAAATATCGGGTAAAGTCAAATTCTGTTTCGGATGCAGCCGGAAAGCCGATTTCAATGGTTTTAAAACCCATGTCAACCAAATGCTTAAAGAATTTTAGCTTCTGATCAAGATTCATGGGAATTTCTAAGGCCTGATTCCCATCCCTCAAATCAACTCTACACCACGCGGGTGCCTGCTTAATTGTACGATTCGGCCACTGTCTATTAGGTAAATCTAAAACAGGAAAAGCTTTATATTTATTGTATTTCATTTTTTTTATTTTCTTCATTTCTTCTCTCCTAGCCCATTTTTCATCTCTATCATCTATATATGAGTAAATGTATGAGTAAACTAAAAAAACTTTCATCTCACTATCAAGAGACGAAAGTTTCCGCGGTACCACTCTAATTTGGCTAAAGCCACACTCAGGACAGCCCAGCTATCCGTTAGTTCTATATCGGGAACACCCGTTAGCAGTTAGAGTATGACCCTGGCCACTAATTGCTCCTGAGTGAGTTCGATTGAATAAGCACATTGCCTCGCATCATCCGGCAACTTTCTGTTCACTGTCTTCAATTTACTATTCTCAATCAACGCAGTTTATATTTTTATCCATTATAGCCAAGACTTGTATGCCGTCAAGTAATTGGCGCCATAAGAAGACTTAAAACATTCAAATTCCTTAATAGAACAAAAGTTTGACATGAAAAATTAACTTTGCTATATTGATAAAAATAAAACAATCGTTCTTTCTTACATATTTTAAAAGCTGAGGTTTCTGAAATGACTGATAAAAATAATAAAATAAGGGCTAAAAATGAAAAATCGGTCTATAAATACACCCGAGCTAACTTAAGTAACACGCTGGACTTGGTTTATGATTATGTTTTTAACTATATAAAAGAAAACGGTTATGCACCGGCCGTACGTGATATTATGGCAGGACTGGACATTAAATCCACCTCTACTGTCCATGCTCACTTAAAACGCTTGGTGGAGGCCGGCAGAATTGTCTATGCTTCCGGCAAGAGAAGAGCCATTGCTCTTCCGACCGATGTCATGAACGAGATGCATGCTGAAACGGATGAAAAAAGTATCTTTGAACCCTCTATTTCAGATGAATACCGCGAAATTTCTCACTACAAGACACGTTATATCCCTCTTATCGGTACCGTAACAGCAGGCCTTCCTATTTTAGCAGCTGAGCAGGTTGATTATATGATGCCCTTCCCTGCTGACTATTTCAGCGATCACGATGAGCTTTTCTTTTTAAAGGTTCGAGGAGATTCCATGATTGATGCAGCTATTTTGGATGGTGATATGGTTTTAGTTAAAAAGTCTGCTTCTTCAGATTACGGAAAAATTATTGTTGCACTGATTGAGGATGAAGCAACTGTGAAACGCTTGGTTAAGCATGACGGAAAACCCTATTTAAAACCTGAAAATGAAGCCTATGACTTAATTCCCTTTTATGGGCCTGGCTGCTCTATTCTTGGCCAAGTAACGCATGTACTGCGCTCTAACGTCCGCTAAGAGCTGCCCGCTACCGTTGTTCTGAAGATGACCTTCCTCCGGTACAATTGCTTGTACTGCCGATTTATAGATTAAGGCTTCTTTTTCCCCTAGCTCTACCAAAATCGAGCTACAATCATGCGCCAATATACGGCAGGCATAAATGTGATTGTGTTCAAAACAGATGTCTACTAAAGTCTTAGAACGTATACAATCGTTCAAATAGTCTTCCTGCATGACTTCGTTAGCATGGAATTCAAGATAATAATCCCCTGATTTACTTGTACCAGCTGACACTTCAATCCCCTCCTTTCGCGACGTAAGTAGAGTTTAGAAAAGAGTAATAAGGGAATCAATCGGATATATGCAAAAGTTATTTATCTGTCTCTATTTGCTTACTTATGCGCTCAAGCGCCGACTGTTTTTCTTCCGGGAACAGCCATAAAGGCCATTTTTTG
>CAYFRY010000038.1:2367-9402 GCA_964345665.1 uncultured Oscillospiraceae bacterium | reverse complement strand
GATGTAGGGGCGGGGCAGCTCAATCTCATCCGGGCAGTCCGGCGACATTTCTTTGAGTTCGGCAATGGAACCGACGAGATGTTTTTTGCCACACTCTTTACAAATCCACACCGGCAAAGGCGTACCCCAATAGCGTTCGCGCGACAGTCCCCAGTCCACGACGTTCTCAAGGAAATTGCCGAAGCGCCCGCTTCCGATGCTCTCCGGTACCCAGTTGACGGTGTTGTTATTCGCCACCAGCTGCTCTCTGAGCTTGGTCATCTCGATAAACCAGGAATGGCGGGCGTAGTAAATCAGCGAGGTGTCACAACGCCAGCAGAAAGGATAATTATGCTCAAATTTCAGCGTTTTCAAAAGCAGGCCGTCAGCGGCCAAGCGTCTGAGGATGAGCGGATCGGCGTCCTTCACGAACAAGCCGGCAAATTCATCGGCTTCCTCGGGCATAGTCCCGTCTTCTCTGACAAGCTGAACCAGCGGTAAATCGTAGCGGCGACCGATACGTGCGTCGTCTTCACCGAAGGCCGGCGCAATATGCACAATACCCGTGCCGTCCGACATAGTCACGTAGTGATCCGAGGTGACGAAGAAGGCCTTTTTCTTGCTTTCCTCCACGATTTTATTGGCAAAGGGCAAGAGCGGCTCGTATTCGATGCCTTCCAGCTCACTGCCTTTGTAGCGTTCCAAAATTTTGTAGTTTTCGCCGAAGAGGCTCGGCACCAGAACACCGGCCATGTAGTAGCGCACTTTTTGTGTCGCAAGCGCTTGGCTTTCTTCATGCGCCTCGTGGCTGTGCTCATGCCCACAACAGCCGTCGTGTGCGGCCGTCGGCGCTATCACTTCTTCAACTTCAACCAAGACATACTCTTCATCGGGGTTAACACAAAGCGCGACGTTTGAGGGCAAGGTCCAGGGTGTGGTGGTCCAAGCCGCAAGATAGGTATTATCTTCGCCTTTTACTTTAAAACGAACATAGGCGGACGTGTCTTTGACATCTTTATAGCCTTGAGCGACCTCATGGCTCGAAAGAGCAGTGCCACAGCGGGGGCAGTATGGAACGATTTTATAACCTTTATAAAGCAAACCCTGATCCCAGAAACGTTTCAGCGCCCACCATTCCGACTCTATATAATCGTTTTCGTAGGTGATATAAGGATTTTCCATATCGGCCCAATAGCCCACGCGTTCAGACATCTGCTCCCATTCATCTTTGTAGGTCCAGACGGATTCCTTGCATTTTTTGATGAAAGCCTCCATACCGTACGCTTCGATTTCCGGTTTACCGTTGATGCCGAGCGCCTTTTCAACCTCCAGCTCGACCGGCAAACCATGCGTATCCCATCCGGCTTTAAAAAGGACATTGTAGCCCTTCATCACACGGTGACGAGGGTAGATGTCTTTAATCGCACGCGTCAAAATATGGCCGATATGCGGTTTACCGTTCGCCGTCGGCGGTCCGTCGTAAACCGTGTAGTAAGGTTTGGAATCTGCCTGACTGTGCGCCACCTGTTTTTTGTAAATGTCCTTTTCCTTCCAAAACGCAAGGACTTCTTCCTCGCGGGCCACAAAGCCCATATCCGTATTGACCTTTTTGTACATTTAATCCTGCTCCCTTTGCCATCTATTAATTATTCGAAAAATCATATTTATTCGCAAAAGCACATAAAAAAAGCACCCACAAAACGGGACGCTCGCTAGGCGTGGTGCCACCCGAATTCAGAACTTCGTGATTGACGCTTATACTTACATGCAAAACACATACAATTGTCTATAATCGTCGAAATCCCCTCAAACCCTTTAACGGAGGCAGCCCTTCCGGCTTGTCCGGCCCAAACTCCTCGCGTTTTCGCAAAACTCGTAGGGGCGACTCCCGGGTGATACTGGCTTCCCGCTTTATGCGCTCTCAGCAACCGCGCACTCTCTGAAAAAGTCCGGCAAAGCCACGTCCCGTTCCACGTCTTTGAATGGAGACATTATAAATGTCGGGAGCTTTTGAGTCAATTTTCAAGTGTGTTCTCTTTCAACGTGATTTAATTATAGCTCTTCATTTGTCCGCAGCTCTGCGATCCATTTTGACTCGGCGCCGACACGGACACGGCTCTTAGCTTATTTGAGGGGGCTTTTTATACTATTGCGTTTTGTGTTTAAGGAAGCTTTATAGCTACGCCCAAGCAATTTTTCCGCGTTACTACGTCCAGTCAATTTTTCTGCGTTACTACGTCCAAAAATTCAACTTGTGCAGGATTGCTATCAATATCTCCTCTCTAAAATCATGTACACGTTGCAAAAAAGGACGCAGAAGAACTTTTACAGAAATATCCCGGGATCACTTCCCTGTACAACTTGAAAAAACGACTTAAAGTAATACATTTTTCTCACTTGTCTCCTTTTTGCCAAAGCACAGCTTGTAAAAATGTCTCAGATATCACTTCAGAGCATATGGGTTGCTTTCAGCCAGACAAACACAAGTTGAAATTTTGCCCAAAGAATAGAAAAATAAAAATAAAAATACCCAACAAAAAACTCCGGAGCGGATCCGGAGTTTAGGCACTTATTTAGAAATACTAATTAACTAACTTACCGGTGATATAAGGTACCACTTCTTCTAATGCAATGTTCAGCACATAAGCAATCTCGCCGTGAACAATTTTTTCTGCTTCTTTCATGACGCGCTCATCTGCCGCATAAAATTTCTTGCCTTCTTGCTGCTTCATTTCACGATTCTGATAAAGTGTCTTTAAAAGCTTTACCATTTGGCGATGATCGCCATTGCGGAGTAAATCATTAAAACGCTGCTTTCTTTCCTGGTCATTGTCAATCCATTCCGTTTCTGTATCAGGCATGGATTCAATTAGGTTTTTAACCTCTTCCCGTGTTAAAAGATGACGAAGCTTAATTATCTCGCTGTCAACCGGACAGTAAATGGTAGAGCGCTCGTCATAAACAGGTTTCAGGACGTAGTAGAGCTGCTCTTCATCACTAAATTTCTCGTTTCGAATATCTTCAACTTTACAGATATCACAATTCCCGTACATTACGGTGTCATTAATTTTAAATTCCATCACAACCTCCTATTCGAACATTTCTATTATCGCACATTTCGGGCCGAAATGTAAGTACAACGTGCGAAAAAGCTTGATTTTTAAGGCTGTTGTGTTTGTGTAATGGTTATTTTCGCTTCAAAAAAATCACTATCAATAGCGATAATTCAAGTCTAATGGTCCTGCGTAGCCCGGCCGCTCACCCGTCTCCGAAAACTGCCAAATGCGATAGGGAATGTGTGTCGGATCCTCGCCGTCCCATGCCGCCACCCAAATTTCGTAATTTTGCAGTCGCTCCAAATCCAAATTATCACGAAGCCAATAACTGTGCGAATAAATACCCGCCTCATAACCCGCCGCTTCGATCGTTTCGAGAAAAGCTAAAGCGGTTTCGGTCAGTTCGGCTTGGCTCAGATGAATTTGGTGCGTTTCGTCTTCCGTATCCCAAAAAATCGGAAGCTGAAGAGGTTTCTTGTTCAGCAGCTTGATGGCTTCTTCCGCCTCTTTTTTCGCCTTAGCAGGCGTATTCGCACAGGAGTACCAGTAAACCCCGATCGGTAAGCTCTTAGCGCTAAGATTCCGATAATGTTCCTCAAAAGCATCGTCTATTTGAAGCGTTGTACCCGACTCTCTTTCGGTATAGCCCAGCCTCAGTATGGCAAAACTCAGCCTTGTAACCAGCTTGTCGTAATCTATATCTTCAGGATGCTGCCAAGTGCTCATATCAATACCGAGAGAGCGCTTAGGGCTCGACTTCGGCGGAACAATAACGGCTTCCTCTTTTTGGGTAAGAAGCAGAATTGTGGCCGCCATGAGCAACAAAATGATAATGAGAATAATCGCTGCAAAACCCCTGTTTTTAGGGCTCACCAACCAAGCCCAAAGCCTTTGGGGCAGGCGCTTTAAAGCATTGGGACGCCCCTTTTTCGTTCTCCGATTCTCATATTTCCGGCTATCATCCGAGCCTTGGTCTTGTCTTTCATTTGAGGGTTCTCCCCAGTTTTTCAGCGTTTTCATGGTATCCTTTTTTGCTTTTATTGTAGCAAAACTTTGTGCCGGTGTCGGGTGAGAGGTATTAGATTAAGCGGGCAGGAAAAATCTCGAGGCATTTTTTCAAGAAGTGTACACCCACTCTTTAAAGCACAAGTGGTAAAATGGACACTGTGTTGGTATGGAGGAGCTTATCTACCTTTTGCCAAAATTACAAGTTTTGAGAAAGAGACTATGCTTGATCAACTTACAAATATTGACTTTCATATTTTAGATTTCTGGCAAAACCATCTCACGCATCCTTTGCTCGACAAGTTCATGGTTTTTTTCACGACACTCGGTAATTCCGGTGCATTGTGGATTGTGCTTGGTGTTGTTTTGTTGTTTTTTAAGACA
Source organism: uncultured Oscillospiraceae bacterium (assembly GCA_964345665.1). Classification (GTDB taxonomy): domain Bacteria; phylum Bacillota; class Clostridia; order Saccharofermentanales; family Fastidiosipilaceae; genus JAXGQD01. The sequence continues at coordinate 4,978 of CAYFRY010000038.1, read as the reverse complement.
TGGCGTGAGACAGGGATTAAGCTACTCTTGGCTTTGCTTTTGGGTCATGTTGTTTTTACCTTGGGTTTAAAGGAAATCGTGATGCGAGCGCGGCCATTTCAGCAGGATTTATCGATAGAACTGCTTATTGGCGCACCAAAGGAATTCTCCTTTCCCTCCGGTCACACTGTGAGCTCATTAGCGGCAGCAACGGTTCTCATTCTGCAAAAATTCCCCTTGCGCTTTTTAGCATTGGCGTTTGCCTTAATCATCGCTGTTTCACGAATTTATCTTCAGGTACACTTCCCTTCTGATGTTCTGGCAGGCCTGATTTTTGGTGTATTAACTGCTTTGCTTACAGTGAAAGTCTTTGATCATGTAGTTAAAAAGAGGACCGCTTCGTGATGAAAAATTTGTTAAAGATTGTTGGGTTAGCGGTTTTACTTTTGTTGCTGCTATCGGCCTGTGGAGATAAAAGCAAGCGGCCTGAATGGGCAGCTGCTTATGAGGAGCACATGTCTGGAGTTTCCGTTTTAGGTATTAAGCTTTCATTTTCGAATCAGGATAACGACAGCGAGGATGGTTTTGCCCCAATATTTGAAATTTTGACCGAAAGTAGTCCTTTGGGACAAGGGCTTAAGGTTCTTGGTTTAGAGCAGGTTTCGGGAAATGAAAATCAATTAGATCTTTCTGTTCCGTTTAATTATTCTCCTACACTTCTTGCTTTTTTGTCCGAAGATTTCGACGAGAAAGGCTTGCAAAAGCAGATGGAAAAGCTTTTTCGAGAACAACCGAACTACTGGGCATCCATCGATGCTATACAGTATGGGAAAGTCATTTATCTCCCTTCCAAGTTTTCCGATGCCTCCTATTTGCAGGACGAGGACGCACTCTATGAGCTGTCCGATTTAATTCACGACAAAATTCATCCTCACCACTAGTTGAGTTCACGCGCGGCCTTTAGCATTACGTTAGTTTTGGTGATTTGCTTGCTTTTGTCCTTTTTTTCAACTTATGCTTAGGTTCAAGAACCCTGCTCCGATTTTTCGCAGATTAATAGGCACTTTTTCAACTTGTGATTATTTACTCAAAAGCTTACCCGCATGACTTGGAGTTATGACCTGGGCAAAAACTGATCTTGTCGGCCTCTGCGCCATTTTATTAAGTTATACAAATACCATCGTCACTTGACAGAACCTTAGATCTACACAAGTTGAATTTTTGGACAAAGTAGTACAGTAAACTAAAACCTCCCACACAAGTTGTAATTTTGGACAAAGTAGTCAGGTAAAACTGAAAACCACCAAGCACATCTTGAAATTTTGGGCAACGAAAATGAAGGAACAAAAAAATAGGAAAGGCAGCTCTGCACCACTTTATTTTTTGGCATATGTCTAAGAAGAAACAAAGACCGCAAGCAGAACATGCTCAATAATGGGCGAAAATACACCAAATTACGAAAACAATTCCAAAATAGAACACGAGAAAAAAACTACAATCTATGCATGGAACAGAAGAGCAGAACATTCTATATAAGCCATTGGACAGCGTTGAAAGCATGGGAGATTCCGTTTATTGAAACATTTTTTGCAAGCCAACTAACAGATGCAACACGGACCGAATGCACGGTATTCAAAAGAAAGGAGCGTTTTCAGGATAAAAAATATAAAGTGCATCTGTGTTCGAGAAAACCGCCCCCACGAGCGACCACCGTTTTAAGGGGTGAAAAGATTGTGACGCCTGAAATGCTTTTCCTACAACTGGCTCAGCAGTTTAATATGCATCAACTGATCATATTAGGTATTTGCATGTGTTCGAAGGACGGTCCAACAACTCAAAAAGATCTATTGAAATTTGTACGAAGAGCATTTTGGCATAGGGGAAGAAGACGGGCATTAAGGGCCTTAAAATACGTAACAAACTCTTGTCGCTCGCACATGGAAGTAATGGTATTTATGTTCATGAGACTACCGAATTTACTGGGCGGATGCAATTTCAAAACCGCAACCACGGATCATGAAATAAGAATAAAGGAGGAATATCATAAGGCGTCGGAGCGATTTAGAGCTTTTGCGGATATCTATTTTCCGGATATGAAGTTGGTTCTGGAGTATGACAGTTTTCTGCAACACAATAATGCAAGCTCTTTTAGCAGGGATGAAATACGAGCAACAGCACTTAGAATGCAAAACTATACTGTCGTAAGTATGAGACCGGGGCAGCTCTATGATAAAGCTCCCTACGAATTGCTTATTCGTTACCTAGCCAAATTATTAGGCAAACGAATTCGTATTCGGACTCAGCAGTATTTGCCGATGTATTGGGCGCTCCATGCGATGTTGCCGAGGAGGAAAAAAGCACAAACGATCTAGTTCACAAAACAATGCGGTAGCCTTCCCAGTCCGACAAAGATTCAGCCCCCTGCTTTAGGTAAAAATCAATGGCGTCTTGGTTCCACTTCAAGCAGGACCACTCCATACGGCCATAACCTCGCTCAGTTGCAAGTGACTTGATATGAAGGAAAAGGGATTTTCCAATGCCTTGATGGCGGTACTCAGGAAGAATGCAGATATCCTCAAGATAGAGGCCCGGCCTCCCAAGAAAGGTGGAAAAATTAGTAAAAAAGAGGGCG
>CAYFRY010000038.1:0-2357 GCA_964345665.1 uncultured Oscillospiraceae bacterium | reverse complement strand
TTCCGCAAGGAGAACCTCAGCCGAAGGTTTTTCAAAAAGCCACTCACGAAGCAGGTCTTCGGTCGCAACAAGTTCATGGGCACGTTTCTCAAACACGGCCAATTCATTAATCAAAGCAAGGATAGTGCCACAATCCGAAACTTCGGCAGGGCGGAAAATCACAGCAGACATGGTTTACCCCTTTGCATAAATGACGATATACTTACAAAGAATAGCACAAATCAAGTAAACATTAATAAATAAAAAGGAGAATAAAAAATGGCAGAATGGCTCGAGCCCGGAACAATTGCCCCGGATTTTGAATTGAAAGATATGGAAGGGAAAACGCATCACCTCAGCGACTTCCTCGGTCAAACCGTTGTCCTCTATTTTTACCCCAAGGACAACACGCCGGGTTGCACAACGCAGGCATGCTCTTTCCGCGATTACAATGCGGATTTTGCAGCTCTGAATGCTGTGGTCATCGGCGTTAGCGCGGACAAGCCCGAAAGTCATCGTAAGTTCACTGAAAAACACGGTTTGAATTTCTTGTTGCTCTCAGATCCCGAGCACAAGGTTTTGGAAGCATACGGTGCGTGGCGTGAAAAGAATTTATATGGCAAAATCTCGCTCGGTATTGTGCGCTCAACCTACGTTATTGCTCCGGACGGCAGCATTCAAAAAATTTATAAAAGAGCAAGTGCCAAAACCAATGCTGAAGACGTGTTGAAGCTCTTGCGTGGCTAAAGCCAAATCTGTTTATTGCGTGTGCCCTTGAGCCTTAATCGTGTTGACCACAGCTTGTACGGAGCGATCACAAATTTCTTTTGTTGCAGCTTCCACCATGACACGAATCAAGGGCTCCGTACCGGATTCACGGACCAGAATACGACCCGAGTCAGCAAGTTCCTCTTTGATTTGGCTGACGACAGCTTGGACGACAGGGTCGTTTTGTGCTTCCGGCTTGGATTTAACACGAACGTTAACAAGGGTCTGGGGATAAATTTTCAATTCCTCGTGAAGCTTACTAAGCGGCATTTTCTTAGCGCGCATGACTTCCATGATTTTAAGTGAGGTTAATATACCGTCACCGGTATTAGCGTACTTACTGAAGATGATATGTCCGGACTGCTCTCCTCCTAAGCGATGGTGACCCTCTATCATGGCTTGATAGACATACTTATCACCGACATCCGTTTTTATGTAGTCGATACCGAGTTTCTCGAAAGCCTTATAGAGACCGAAGTTCGACATAACGGTAGTAACAACGGTATTATTTTGTAATTTGCCACGTTCCTTCATGTAACGTGCGTAGATATAAAGAATCCTGTCACCGTCAACGATTTCTCCCTTTTCATCTACGGCTAAACAGCGATCTGCATCTCCATCGTAGGAGAAGCCCACGTCAAGTTTGTTGTCTATGACGAACTTCTGCATCACTTCAATATGAGTCGAGCCGGAGTTAACGTTGATATTAAGCCCATTGGGATCATTGTTGATGACGTATGTTTTAGCACCGAGTGCATCAAACACGGACTTGGCGATTTGCCAACTTGCACCATTTGCACAATCCAGGCCGACACGTAGTCCTTTAAAGGAATAGATGGCTAAAGAAATAAGGTAGCCTGTGTAACGGAAACGCCCTGCGACGTAGTCAACGGTTTGACCGATGGCAGCACCGTGTGCAATTGGAAGGTCTTCTGCGCCGGGAATGAGGCGCTCCATCTCGCCGTCCAAGTAGGCTTCGACCAAGTCAATCACAACCTCATCCATCTTCTCCCCTGCGTTGTTCAGGAGTTTGATGCCGTTGTCGTAGTAGGGGTTGTGACTGGCGGTAATCATAATGCCGCAGCAAAACTCATCCGACGTGCGGATAACATAGGAAACGGAAGGTGTGCTGGTTACGTGTAAAAGATACGCATCGCCCCCGCTTGCCGTAATACCTGCTACCAAGGCCGCTTCAAACATGTAGGAAGAGCGGCGGGTATCTTTGCCAATTAAAAACTTGGGACGCTCAAATTCCTGTACAGGATGCTCCAAATCGGGAGCCATATGCTCAAAGCAAGGCTTCTCGTTATAATACCATCCGAGGAAACGCCCTATTTTGAAGGCCTGGTTCACACTCAGACTTTTATTTGCCTCACCCCGAAAACCATCGGTGCCGAAATATTTACCCATTTACCTCTTCTCCTTTTTTACAAGCTGACTTTGGCCACCGTTTTTGAGAATATGGTGAGACGGAATGACACCTCGAACGGAAGAAAGCGGGTAGATGACGGTATGTGGACCAACTACGCTACCCGGGTTCAGGACTGTATTACAGCCAACTTCTACGTGGTCACCGAGAATAGCGCCCAGTTTCTGAAGACCTGTTTCAA
>CAYFRY010000037.1:8078-9548 GCA_964345665.1 uncultured Oscillospiraceae bacterium | reverse complement strand
AATAGAGGAGTTTTACGCCCCCTATTAATCACATGACTGAAGCTCTATCTGTCAGGTGCAACCTGCGTTATCAATATTTTTTCTATTATTTTTTTTTTTTTTTTTATACCCTTTCAAATCGATTTTGCACCGGCAGCGAAACCGGAATCGGCAAACAATCCGACATTCCCCACTACTCACAAGACTTTCCTGTTTTTGTCACAATCGTTCAGATTCTCTGTAAACTGTGCCCACATTCTTACGGCATAATAAAACTGTACGAAGCAGACGTACGAAATAGCAATTCATTTCTTTTTTCATTACCTTCCTACGATTAAGGGGCTTTCTCAAATGAGAGGTCCCTTTTCGTTTCTCATTAAACGAAATAAGAACTTAAATAGATTGTTTCTGCTTTCCCCGGAAAAGACATTTCAAAACGAAACCGTTTTCATCCAACAAAAATAGACACTTCTTATGAGCTCCGAATAGTTTTTTAGTATTCGACGATATTTTGTCCATTTTTGGACAAAAAATTGATCTGTAAAAGTGGAGGGTTTGAGGGGCTATTTCAGCTAGTTCCGTACGGTCGAAAAGATGAGTTCTCCGTTTGAGGGATAGGTCATACGGTCGAAAAATCGATCCATCTTGGAAGGAATTTTCGACGGTATGAGTCCAAAAACTGATGACACAGGTTGAAAACTTGTGGAACGAGTTTTCCGTTTGAAGAATAGGTCATACCGTCGTAAAAAGTTTCCATCTTGGAAGGAATTTTCGACGGTATGAGTCCAGGGTTTGGCGACACAGGTTGAAAACTTGTGGAACGAGTTTTCCGTTTGAAGAACAGGTCATACCGTCGTAAAAAGTTTCCATCTTGGAAGGAATTTTCGACAGTATGAGGCGAGCGGTCCAAAGTCCTAAGCGAAACGCTAAACCTCTGTTTGAGACAAAATAAAGGGCTTACCCCTTACGGATTCCTTCTTACACACTTTTGAGACAAGCCCTTAGTTATTCGAAATATTTAGGGGATGCCTTATAAGCGTAAAACGCTTACTTCCTCAAAGCCCTCCATATGTTTCAGGACATGTTCATGACAAGTCGTGAAAAGTATTTGTAGGCCTTCTTCTCGGGCCAATTTGATCAGAAAGGTAAAAGCCGTACGCATACGCTCGCTATCGAATTGGACGAAAGAATCGTCAAAAATCAGCGGCAGCTTAAGATCCGTGTGATAAATACTTTCCACAATAGCCAGACGCAGGGCGAGGTAAAGTTGGTCAATTTTTCCTGCACTGAAGTAAGCACTCTCACGGGCCAGACCCGTCTCCGCCTCTTCGACACTGATGCCAAATTGATTACTCACTTTTAATTTAGGATTCTCTTCACCGCTTAAATGACTCAGCATTTTACCGAACGATTCATTAATGGCAGGGCCGAAGCTTTGCCTTTGCTCATGTTCGGCTTCTTTAATCCACTTTTTGGCCAGTTCCAATCCGC
>CAYFRY010000037.1:3607-8068 GCA_964345665.1 uncultured Oscillospiraceae bacterium | reverse complement strand
ACCTCATCTTGGGCACGCTGATTGAGTTCCAGTTCATAGGCGATTTGGGCAGGCACTCGATTTTTCGCCTGTAGAAACTTCAGCTGCTCCTGCTGTCGCCACAGCTGCTCTTGAAGCTTAGCAAGTCGTTCTTCCTGGGAAAAGGCCTCCAGCTCTAAATCACGCATTTGTTCATCGCTCAGCTCTTCATCCTCCAGGCCTTCCGCTCTGAACCAGTCCATGTTTTTATTAAGTTTGGTAATCGCCTCAGCGAGGCTCAAATCGCCTAATTTAATGATTAGAACTTCTGTTTTACGCTCGTGTTCCTGTTCATAGACACGGAGACTTTCAAAGGCCGCTTCAAGCTCACGGAGGTCCTCAGCAGCCGTCCTCAGCTGCTCAGTACGGACACGACCATGCGTTTTCTCGTATAATTCAGCTTGCTTATGCTCACGTTTTGCCTCATTCTCTTGCTGTATTTTTTCCAAATCTTCAAGGTTGCTTCGCAAAACAGTAAGGCGGCTGAGCTTTTCTTTTACCTCACTTAACTCGCTTTCAAGCGCCTCTTCTTCCACCTCTTCAAGCTGCAGTTGTTGCTTGAAAGAGTTTTCAGAATTATTCAGTTTAGTTTCGGCAATAGCAAGGGCATCACTCGGCTTGTAAAGCAGTTTCTCCTTCTTTTCCTCCAAAACCTGAAGATGCTTGATCATTTCTTCTTCTTGAAATTGGAAGGAAGCCGGTAATTCACTTTCCTCAGAACACTCTGCTTGACCGATTTCACCCGTCTTGGCCATCACATCACGCAAGACATCCTGTTCATTCACTAAAGCCTGAAGGTCCAGTTTCAGTTGAGCCTCTTGCCCTGCTGCCCAATTGACTTGCTGGGTCTGTTGATCCAAAGTAGCTGTAATCTGCAGCAATTTTTCGTTATTGCGACGTATGCTGTCTCTGTCGAGAGCGTAGTTTTTTTGAGACTGTCTGATTTTACCGATGACTACAAAATAGAACACTAAACCGGCTACAGAGAAGGCAATTAAGAACCAAGGCCAAAGCTTCGCTTTAAAGAGAAGAGCGACCACAGCTACCAAAACAAGAAAGACAAGGATACTCAAAAATATACTCAAGAGGCTCTTCTTTTTGGCCGTTTTATCCCAATCCTCTTCCCATCGACTGAGCGCTTGATTCTCCGCTTGTATCTTGTTTCTCTCCGTCTCCAACTCGGTTTTTGTTTTCAATGCATCGGCATGAAGAGCCTGTGCTTGCTTAAGGCGCGCCTCCATATTTTCATATTTTTTTTGATTGTGTTCAAAACGCTCCTGATTCTCGCGCAGTCGCTCCGCCTTTGAAGCCGCCCGGGCCTGAATCGCTTCTTCTTCTTGCTTGGCTTTTTGTAGCTCAATCAGACGTAACTTCTGTGCGGAAAGCTCTTGTTCTAAATGGTGTTTCGTTTCGGCAAAACGCTGCTCATCTTCCGTTTTTTGCTTCTGCAGCTCCGCTTTCGCCCTCTTCAATTCCGCTTGCTTATCGACAAGATACTGAAGATTGCTCGCTTTAATTTTCAGTTGTCCGCCCGCCTCTAACTGCAGGCATTTCTCTTCCTCACTAAGGCGCCGCTCGTTCGTAAGCCGGATAGCGTTTTCGATGTTTTGCCATTGAACAAAGAGCTCCCTTGCAGAAACCAAATCTTCTTCGCTCAAAGCCTTTTCGCCGACGGTGAGTTCTGCTTTCTTGTCTTCGACTTTGGTCTTGAGACGCTCTACACTTTCGGCCAGGGCAATGCCCTCTTTCAAACGAGCATTCTCTTTCGCTTTTTCGCCTTGTAATTGCTGCCTTTCTCTTTCCGCCTTATTAGCCAAGGTTTGTTCAATCTTAGCGCTAATCTCTTCCATTTCGGAATTCAGCGTTTGGATTTTTGTATCCGTGACCCGCGCTTCCTCCAGTTCATCGTTCAGTCGCTTTTCATCGACCTTCAATTTGGTCAAAAGCTCTTGTTGACGTTTATCTGAACTGAGCTCTTTTTGGACCTCATCCAGCTTCTTCAGCATTTCGTCCACTGAAATCCGAGCTCCATTGCCTGCCATCGTGGCGGACAGACGCGTTTTCATCTGGTCTTCATTGTCAACTACCAGACTTTCTTGGCCTGAAAACACACTGTTCCTGAACTCACTCTCGCTCATTTTCAGAAGGGCTTCACCCGGCTCTGTGTTCGAGGCCAAGGCTAAGTCTTCGGCGGTCACCGCATCTCTGAGCACAATGCGGTCTTGGCTTTTCTGCTTTCCGAACGTGCGCTCCAGCTTGTAGCTTCGACCGCCCAAATCAAAGTTCAGACTACCGCCATAGGCGCCTGCGGACCAGGGTTGAAAACGCTCGCGCGGGCGCGCACTAAGAGTCTGGGCACGTAAATCGCCAAGCCCGTAAAACATGCTGACAATGAAATGTAAAAGTGTACTTTTGCCGGCCTCATTCGCCCCATAAATCAGATTAAAACCTTCATTCAGCTTAAATGTCTTGTTGGTCCAACGTCCGAATCCCGCAATGTGTACGTTCGTAATCTTCATAACTCACGCACCTCCGCTTGATACTCCTGATAGCTGTCCATGCTCTGTTCAATACGACTTGCGTCCAGTCGGTCTTCATGCGCGTACAAGGCATAGTACAGCGCCTTTTCCATGAGTTTTCTTTGTGCCGGCTCTGATTTTTTCATTTTCGCTAAGGCACGCTCGTAGTTTTTATAAATCAAGCCGGTAAAACCCGCCTGCTCTTTCAATCGCTCGATTGCCAGTTCCGGCTGACTTTGATCATAGATGCGCAGGTAAAAGGCGCCCTTATGTCCCAGTTGTGTACCGAGATAGTCCGTCGCGATTTGGACCTCATGCTTTCTTGTACCGACGAGTGAGATACGCCAGCAGGCTGTGTTTAAATTTTCTTGGCTAAGCGGCCAGGCTTCACGCATCTTTTGCCAACAATAGTTCGCCAATTCAAGACTGCTTTTACAGTCCGAAATATCGATGTCCATTTTGATAAAAAGCATCGCGCCATCCGTGGGGCGCTGCTCCCAAGTGACTTGTACCGAATCGCTTCCCATCCTGTTCAAACTGCAGAACATGAAGCCCGGCTCTCCACTTTCATCGAAACCTCTTCCTTGAGGAGGGCCGGGATAAACCGCAATAGGCTTACCCGCATTGGCATTGGCATTCGCTTGCTGGGCCAGATGAATGTGTCCCAAGGCCAGGTAGTTGTAGTCGGCATAGCGCGAGTCATTCAAATCGATAGGATTGTAATAAGAGCCCTGACTGCCTGTCAGCAAGTCACCGTGCAGAAGCAGAATCTCGTAGTCGGCCTGCTCCGATTCGGGTTTACGGCCTTCAATCAGACTGCTTTCGCATAGAAATCGGGTAAAGGCCCGGCCGGAAACGCGAAGTTTGATTTCGTCCTGTAGGTAATCCACACTTTCGAATTCCGGTCCGAAAATATGGACGTTAGCGGGCCAGTGCTTATCTGTCCAGATTCCTTCCGAAAAATAAGGATCATGATTACCGGGCGTGATAAAGATTTGAGTTTGGGGAATATCTGCACAAAAATTCCGGAGCAATCTCAGCCAGCGCTCTTCAGGCTCCGGTGAATCAAAAATATCACCGGCCAAGAGCAGGACGTTAACGTTTTCACGCGTAATCAGAGACGAGAAGATGGCTATGAAGCGTTCTTGTGCACCGTGAACCGCCCGCCTGACCGCAGGCGTAGCTGCACTCAGCGAAGAGGAAAGATGCCAGTCCGCACTGTGGATTATCTTGATCAAGAACGGCCTCCTTTATAGCTTATATGTTCAGCCTTAGGCTTTATTTTTCCATTTGCTTGGATTTACGCTGAAGCCGTTGACAAATATAACGTTCCAGCCTGATTCCTATTATAAGCGACGGAAGGGAATAAATGAGGCCACCTACGATATCAAGGATAACGTGTTGTTTCGTCGTCACCGTAGTGGCACAAATCACAACAGACCAGAGCAGCATCAGGTATTGGGCCGTCCGGCTTTTAGATGTAATCAGGAAAAAATAAGTATAAATACAAGTAGTGAGAACATGAAAGGACGGGAATCCGGAATACGGTTGATCCACGAGATAGGTCAGCTTGAGAATCAAAGCGGAAAAATCGTTCCCTCTGATTTCGGGCCTCGGGATATAGGTGGTAAAAAGAATGAAGGTCGAAAAGCCCAAAAGGCCTGCCACAACCGTACTACTCAGCATAGCACGATAGTTTTGGCGATTCTTAATAAAAAGGTACAAGAGCACAAGTAAAAGCGACGGAGCCCAAAGGTGGTAAAGAAAAATAGTAGCAGGGATGAGCGGGATTTTGGAGTCCAAGTCAATTGTGAGGTCGTAGGCATTGCCCCAATTGCGATTCGTCAGGCCATAAGTAATAAAAATCAGGAAGATGATCGCAGACCAAGCTAAGTCTTTTCTTTCTTGCTTAAGGTAGGAGATG
>CAYFRY010000037.1:0-3597 GCA_964345665.1 uncultured Oscillospiraceae bacterium | reverse complement strand
CGTCTTTTTTTGTTTTTGCGCATCTTGCTGTGGAGGCATGTATAGCTCCTTTAAGGTTTACTGTTTTTTAATCCTTTGAGATTATAGCCTAATTTTTAGACTTGCGAGTCAAAATTGAAGTTTTTACGATTTGAAAACAGACAAGTTCTTTTGTCTTGTATGGTAATGACATCCTATTCTTTTGGCAAATGTGGCCTTTGTTTGAGGTTTATTTAAAAGAAGGGTGGACTGATTTGTGACAAAAAGCGTCATTCTCCGGAATTAATTCAAGACGGAAAATCAAGCATCACGTGCCAAAATCCGCTCCGCCACACGCAAACCGTCAATAGCCGAGCTGATAATCCCACCCGCATAACCCGCACCCTCACCGCAGGGATAGAGACCGGGCGTCGAAACAGACTCTAAAGATTCTCGGGAACGTAAAAACCTTAAAGGCGAAGACGAGCGCGACTCCACAGCCGTAAGTAGGGCATACGGGGCCGCAAAACCGGATAGTTTTCGATCCATTTCTGCTAAACCGGCTCGCAAAGCTTCCGTCATCTCCGGACTGAAAAAAGAACGTAAATCGCAAAGACGATAGCCGGGTCTATACGAAGGTTTTACAAGACCAAGACTAAGTTCATCACTTTGCCCTAAAAAATGGGCCATTGTCGTTACGGGAGCGGTAAAGCCGCCGCCACCCAAGACATAAGCCTTTTTTTCCAAGTCTTCTTGAAAACGAAGCCCCGCTTCTAAATCCGAGGCGGAATAGTCAAGGCCGGGACGCACGGTAACCAAAACAGCGCTGTTTGCATTCTCCAAGCCTCGCGCCTGATAGCTCATTCCGTTCACGACCAAGCGACCTTCCTCCGAAGCGGCCGCTACAACCAGACCGCCCGGACACATACAAAACGTAAAGACACCGCGCTCACCCTGCTGACTGGTCAAATGATAGGAGGCTGCACCCAAGGCAGGATGGCCGGCCCAATCACCGTACTGTGCCTCATTGATAAAGGACTGAGGGTGCTCCACCCTCAAACCCACGGCAAAAGCCTTAGCCTCTGCCGCCACACCCTGTTTTAAAAGCATACGGAACGTATCTCTCGCGCTATGCCCTATCGCTAAAACCAGTTCGGAACAAGAAAATGGACCGGCAGAGCTGTGCAGACCTTGAATCGAACCGTCCGCAGCAAGTTCTAAGGCCTCCATTCGTGTGTTAAAATGCACTTCCCCACCCCAGGCACAGAGGCGCTCACGCATGCGTTTTACAATAGGTCTTAGTGCATCCGTTCCGATATGAGCCTTTGTTTGATAGAGAATTTCAGGATTTGCCCCGTTTTCGACTAAGATGCGTAGAACCTCATTTTGTCTAGAATCCTTAGATCTCGAAGTCAGCTTTCCGTCCGAAAAGGCACCTGCCCCACCCTCACCGAACTGCACATTGGATTCAGGATTCAGCGGCGCTTGACCGGACCAAAAGGCATCAACGGTTTGAGCGCGTTCGTCTATCGATTCTCCTCTTTCCAATAGGATAGGACGTAAACCTTCTTTGGCTAAAAGATAAGCGGCCAATAAACCTGCAGGCCCGAATCCGACGACAATAGGGCGTTCTTTTTCAGAACGCTTATAGGTGCCGCGTTTGATTTGATAAAGCTTGTCCTTATAGATTTCTACATCTTGTCGACGTGACATCTTGTCTTCAAAATCTGAAACATCAGAAAGTCCGGCAGAAGAAAAATCTACTACACACTGATAATTAATTTGTATTTCACGCTCGGACGAAGGCGCTCCTCGTCTCGGGCGACGTGCATCCACCGAGCGACGTATAATACGATACGTAAAAGATTCACCGCCCAAGCGCTCCGCAATCAGCTCGCGCAAACGTGACTCTTCATCATCGGGGTGTAGAATTAGATTTCGTACGAGTAACAATTTGGTTTTCCTTTAATTATGTAATTAGTTTTGAATAAATTAGTTTGAATAGTGTTCTCCTATGATTTTTGCAATTATTTTGAAATTATTCCTATGGTTTTTGCAATTATTTCGAAATTATTCCTATCATTTTTGCAAACATTCCTTATTAAGTAAACGATATCTCTGTTTTCTTTTGCCTCCGTCCATAAACTAAGCTATCGCAATTATCCTTCGTAAAGGGTCGCTTATTCTCACTTTAGGACATCTCAAGCTCGTAAATCGATATAGATTTAGGACACGACGATATTTTGTCCATTTGGGGACAAGTAAACGTTTACGTCCTAAGGCTAGGGAAAAAAAGAATCCGATTATTTTAGAAACCACCTTATCGCCGGATCTAAATGGTCAATAAAGTAGGCTTGTCCTCAGATTTTCAGGATGAATATGCTATTCTAAATTGACTCTTCCGCTTTTCTTAGGACAAGTGCCTTCGTTTGTCCTCAAACGGACAAAATATCGTTGTGTCCTGGAAAGCCGAGTAAGCCGGGTAAGCCGATCAATCATGAAATCAATACACCACACTTGAACCCACAGACTCGGCCAAATATCCATCCTCTGCCAAAGCAGATAGAATCTGTTGCTTATGCGCGGGACCGAAAGCCTCCAGCGTCACACGTAACTCCACAGCCGCGTTACGATTGATACTAACAAATTGATTGTGCTCCAAGCGGATGATATTCCCGCGTTCTTTAGCCACAATATGGGCAATGCGCTCAAGTTCACCCGGGCGGTCCGGAAGCAGAACCGAGAAAGTAAAGACACGATCACGACCAATCAGACCATGTTGCACCAAAGAAGCAATGGTTATCACGTCCATGTTACCGCCGGACAAAATGCAGCAAACCTTCGAGCCCGGCTTGATATCAAGATGCTTCAAAGCAGCCACGCTGACTAAACCCGCGTTTTCTACAAGCATCTTATGTCTTTCCAGCATATCCAAGAAAGCGCCGACCAGTTCTTCATCAGGAACGGTCACAACTTGGTTGATGTTTTTTTGCAAATAAGGAAAAAGCTTGTCGCCGAACTGTTCTCCAAAGTCACAGGCTCACCGGCTTCCAAAGCCGCTTTCAGACACGCGGAACCCTCGGGCTCGACGGCAACCACTTGAATTTTAGGTGAAAGCATGTGCGCCAAGACCGACACACCCGTAGCCAAGCCGCCACCGCCGATAGGCACCAGAATCATGTCCAAATCCGGCTCATCTTCCAGAATTTCAAAAGCCATGGTGCCCTGACCGCAGGCCACCTTTAAATCATCAAAGGGATGAATAAAGGTATAACCCTTCTCCTCAGCCAGCTTAATGGCATATTCACAGGCATCGTCATAACTTGATCCATACAGAATGACTTCCGCTCCATAGGATTTGGTGTTATTCACTTTCATCAGCGGCGTCGTCGTCGGCATGACGATGTAAGCCTTTAATCCCTGCATTTGCGCCGCCAAAGCGACTCCCTGCGCATGGTTGCCTGCAGAAGCGGCGATTAAACCATTCGCCTTTTCTTCTTCCGTCAATTGGCTGATACGATAATAAGCCCCTCGAATTTTATAAGCACCCGTCAACTGAATGTTTTCAGGTTTGAAATAGACCTCACAATTGAACTGCTCTGAAAAATAAGGACTCTTTATCAAACGTGTTCGGCTCAC
>CAYFRY010000036.1:0-9829 GCA_964345665.1 uncultured Oscillospiraceae bacterium | reverse complement strand
GTAGCTAAATATATATAAAGGACCTCAGAATCGTAGCCCGGAGTAGGCAAAAACTGACCGAGAAAGTCTATACGACCGGCTACCTTTCCGGTCTCTTCCTCCAACTCTCGTCTAGCACACAGTTCAGGATCCTCACCAGACTCAAGCTTGCCTGCAGGAATCTCCAAAATTTCCTTTTGTGCTGCCGTGCGAAACTGGCGCACCATATAGCAATTCCCCTCATCATCCATGGGTAAAACACCGGCACCGCCGTGGTGTTTAATAATCTCACGATCGGCTATTTGACCGTCGGGGAGTTCTACCTGACGTAAAAGTAATTCTACAACCTTACCTTTAAATATTCGTTCTTCAGAAATTGTCTTCTCGTACAAAACTTTACCCCTTTTTAAGACGCTATTATTATTTTAACATCAAAACTTAAGAAAAAAGTTTCGAACAGATTACTATCACGGATTTTCAGACTTGAAATCTTTAACCGCCTGTACTGCCAAATCATCGCAGCGATTATTGTATGGATTATCGGAATGTCCTTTCACTTTATGCCAAGTCACCGTATGCGAGTTGACAAGTTCCAAAAGTTCTTGCCATAAATCTTTATTGCTGACAGTCTGACCCGCAGCATTTTTCCAACCGTTTTTTAACCAGTTATCAATCCAGTTTTGCTTAAAGGCATTGATAACATAGGCGGAATCACTATAAACATCTACCACACAAGGCCTATTTAAAGCCTTAAAAGCTTCAATTACAGCTTGCAACTCCATTCGATTGTTCGTACTGTTAGGGTGTGATCCATAAATCTCCTTTTGATATGCACCTGCAATTAAAATGGCCGCCCATCCTCCCACTCCTGGGTTCCCGGAACAGGCGCCATCCGTATAAATAGTAACCTTGCTTTTAGTTTCGTTAGACATTATTGCTCAGCCAACTCCATGTTACGTAAGGCTGCCGTCTCTACAGCCTTTATCAAAGCAGAACGTAAGCCATACTCCTCCAGGACCTGTACCGCAGCAATAGAGGTTCCTCCGGGAGAACAGACCATGTCCTTCACTTTAGCAGGATGAATTTTACTTTTCTCCAATAGAACAGCAGAACCCTTAACCGTTTGAATCGCCATATCAAACGCCAAATCTCGGGGCATACCCATCTTTACTGCGCCATCGGCGAGCGCCTCGATAAAGAGCATTACGTAGGCGGGTGCGCTGCCTGAGACCCCGACTACCGCATCAATTAATTTTTCATCAACAACGTAGCAACGCCCACATGCGGAAAAGATTGCCTTAGCTATAGTCTCATGGCTTTGATTTGTTCCGTCAAAACTCAATGAGGAAGATGATTCGGCAACTAAGGCAGCTAAATTCGGCATAACACGGCAAATCGCCACATCCTTCAAAATATTCCTTAAAGTAGCTATACTGACACCGGCCGCTATTGAAATAACAAGTTGTTCAGCGCTCAGATACGGCTTCAGACTTCTTGCCACCACCGGAATTACGGCAGGCTTCACAGCTAAAACGACTGCATCCATGCTTACTGCGTCAGAGTATTCAGCAAAGGGCCTTAGTCCGAATTCCGAACAGATTAAATCGCGTTTCACAAGATCGCTATCCATCACAAAAATCTCTGCGTTGGAAGACACTTCACTTTTTACAAAGCCTTCAATCAAGGCCCTGCCCATATTCCCGCAACCAATAAAAAGTACGCGCATTGTAAGAACCACCTTTCTGAAATCCATAATTAAAGAAAAACCCTTGAAACACTTGAGCTTCAAGGGCCTTAGCTGGCAGGGGAGACGCGATTCGAACACGCAACCGGCGGTTTTGGAGACCGCTGCTCTACCGTTGAGCCACTCCCCTAGACAACGTTTGTGATTATAAGAAATTCAAAGTATCATGTCAAGGAAACACTGTAGGATTGATAATAAGTGGCCTGCAGAAAAGAAAAGGATTATATTTTGCCAAAAGTACAAGCGCTTCAATCCGCCCCCTTTAAAATACTCAGCGACTGGTTTATCGTAAATCGTCGGGATTTACCTTGGCGAAAAGAGAAAAATGCCTATCGAGTTTGGATTTCTGAAATCATGTTACAACAGACTCAGGCCAAAACGGTTATCCCTTACTTTGAACGCTTCATGCACTGCTTCCCTGATATTGAAAGCCTTGCCAAAGCCGAAGAAGCAGAGCTTCTGAAAATGTGGGAAGGTCTTGGCTATTATAGTCGCGCACAAAACATTCATAAGGCAGCCAAGCTTATTTCAGCCCGGTACCATGGAGAATTTCCGGAAAATTATTCTGATATTATTGCCTTGCCCGGCATCGGTTCTTACACGGCAGGGGCTATTGCCAGTTTCGCCTTTAACCAAGCCTATCCGGCTGTAGACGGAAATGTCCTTCGTGTCCTATCTCGTTTTCTGAATGAAAAATGGCAAAACGGCAACACAAAGGATATAAGAACAATAGAAAAAATCTTGCGTCAATACTATGACAGTGAATCCTTCCGAACAAGCCATCTCTCTGTCGCCCTAATAAATGAAGCGCTTATAGAGCTCGGGGCAAGTCTTTGCGGTGTAAAGCGAACCGAATGTGCGCTCTGTCCTTGGAATAGTCAGTGTCGGTCTTTAGCAGAGGGCACAATCCATAAAAGGCCTTTACCAAAGCAGAAAATCAAGCAGTCTTCTTCGGATTATACGGTACTTCTCTTATGGGATGCCGAATCAGATGAGGTCCTTGTTGAAAAACGACCGGACACCGGACTTTTAGCTTCTCTTTGGCAGTTTCCAATGTTAGAGGGCCATCGCAGCTCGGAAGAGCTTGCCCATTACCTGGACGAATTTGAAATACCGTTTAAGGGAATTACTAAACTGGCCAAAAAGACTCATGTTTTTAGTCATTTACGTTGGAATCTTCAGGCCTATCTGATCAAAGTAAAAAAGCTTGAGCCTTTGCTCTTTTCTGAAGGAATAGAAGACACGAAAGAAAATTCAGTATGGATAAACCGAAATGCACTGATGGACCTGACCTTCAGCGCAGCGCTCTTTGATTACCGTAACTTGCTCTCTCTCCTTTAAGTAAAAGTTTTTTATTGACTGCGCATAACGACTGACTTGAGACGTTTGCGTCTCTCTTTATAGTCCGGAATCTGTTTTTCAACCAAGCTCCAAAAAGCGGGTCCATGATTCATTTCAACAATATGGCAGAGTTCATGCACCATCAGGTATTCAAAAAGTTCATCTTCCAAGAGGCCTGCGTTAAGATTAATCGACAAGGTCCCTGACTGGCTGTAAGAACCCCAACGTGATTTTTGATTACGTATAGAAATTTTTTTCGGCTTCGGACCGGAATAGTTTTCCAGAAAAGCTTGTGCGCGCTGTAAGCTAAGACGTTTCAACATCTTCTCTTCAATCGAATCCGGTCGTTCGAGAGGAATTTTCTCCCTGTTAAGTTGCTTCTCAAGCCACGTTTTTTTACTCTCAATAAAATGAATAATCTCGGAATCGGGACATGCCAAAGGCACCCGCAGTTCAAGAATGTTTTCATCCGAAAGCTGCATGCTCAGACTTCTTCTTTTTCTGTAGAGGATATGAAGCGAAAACAGCTCGGTTTTATCATCGTCAAAATATATACGTAGCTTTAAAGACTTTTCTTTCATTCCAATCCGTTTTCATTCTTTAATATTTTTTTCAGTCTTTCAACACGCTCCGCTGTTTTTTTGTCCTTCTTGCTTTCTTCTTCCAAAAAATGAGGGTGTTCTGATAAAAAACCGTGCATAAAGGCATACGGATCTCTGGCATAAGCCTTTAAGCTTAACTCTTGCTCTTTATTGATTAGGTTTTTATTTTTAGCTTCGGCAAAAAGCGCATCAGAAATACGAACCAAACAACGTGCGTCAATCTCTTCGTGTTCCAATAAAGCCAAACCTCCTTGACAGCGATCGACAACCGCAATTGTTGCACTCATTTCAGCACCGCAAGCTTTTATTGCCGGTATCCAAGCTCTGAAATAGGAGGAGGCTTCCGTTATTAAATCAGCGATATGCAGCGCTTTTTTACCAAACAAAGCATTTTTTTCAAGCAGATGTCCTTCACTGTATAAGTCTTCAGAATAATAGGCCGTTAAATCCTTAAATATGCTGAGATGAGCTTTGCCAAGTCTTCTGGCCACTTCTAAAGAAAAGAAAAAATCTCGACGCTCACCACCCGAAACAAAGTCACATTCAATATGAGTAGCCGCTTCTACAAGCGCATCGATAATGCTTCGATAAATGGCATTAGAGTCATACTGCTTCTTGCTTAATACGGCTATCTTTTTTGTAAACTCATGTCTTTGGAAATCAGAGGCACGGAATTCAATTTCATTCAGTAAATTTTTCGCATCGGTCTCACTCCCGTAAAGGAAGTGTGTGTTGATGTAATACGGGCCGAACAAACCCGAAGTATACCAAAAGGGTTGATCCGCCGGGCTAACGCGCAAAGCTTGTGTTTGAAACAAAGCATCAACGATTTTTTTACTCATTTTTCTTCCTTTCTTAGTCCCAAAGTTTGAGACTGCCACGCAATTCTTTAAGAGATCGGATACCGTATCGAAACATGACCAAGGGTAAATCCGCCAAAACTCTCTCAAAAACCATCGGGTCTATCAAGGTGGCGGTTCCGATTTGGACCGCACTGGCACCGGCCATGATAAACTCTAAAACATCTTCCGCAGTGCTTATCCCCCCCATTCCCACTATAGGAATATCTACGGATCGGTAAACCTCATTGACCATACGAAGTGCCACCGGTTTTATCCCCGGACCGGAATAGCCACCGGTATTATTGCGTAAAACCGGACGTCTTGTTTCCAAGTCAACAGCCATACCAAGCAGGGTATTAATTAAACTGACAGCCGCTGCTCCACCTCTCTTCGCCGCCGCCGCACAGGCGGACACGGATCCTACATTCGGAGTCAATTTAACCCAAAGGGGAATACGACTGACTTCCACGCAGGCGCGCGTAAGAATCTCAATCATATTCGGGTCCGTCCCGAAAACGATGCAACCGTTTTTTACATTAGGACAAGATAAATTCAGTTCTATACACTTAACCGGACTGTTTTGTAAGGCCTCACACATCATCACATAGTCCTCAAGAGAGTCACCTGCGACGTTGGCGATAATGGTCGCCCCCGCCCTTTGCATCAAAGGAAGCTCATGCCTGATTACATAGTCAAGTCCAGGGTTTTGAAGACCGACCGAATTCAACATACCCGCCTTACACTCAGCTACACGCGGTGAGGGGTTTCCTGCACGCGGCTTAGGAGTAAAGCCTTTAGTAGAAATCCCTCCCAATCTTGAGATATCCATAAAGGTCTGCATTTCTTCACCGAAACCGAAGGTGCCCGAGGCGGCAATCAGAGGATTCTTAAACGTCTGCGGTCCCACTTCAACGGTTAAATCTACTTTTAATTCTTCGGCCATGCAATTACCTCCGCCGGAAAAACCGGGCCCTCGACACAGCAGCGTGCATAGTTCAAATTTTTTTCATCGACGGCCAGCTTGTTCAGCTCCACCGCACAAGTACGGCAAATACCGATACCGCAAGCCATCCGCTCTTCCATAGAAACCTGTGCTTTCATGCCCTGACTCTGAGCCCATAGCGCTGCACTTCTCATCATAGGCATTGGGCCACAACAGAACACTTGAGCTTTTCCATTATTTCCGTGACGTAAATAAAGTGCCTCTAAAGCCAGCTGTGCATAACCGTTCAAATGCTCCGAGCCTTCTTTCTCGTTCGCTTCCAGAGTATAAAGAAAATCAGTAGAAACAGACTGCAATTCATCCAGAAGAAGCGCTTGATCTTTACTTCTGAAACCGCATGCAATATAAGTTTTTATGGAGAGACTGCGGCAGCAATCGGCCAAAAAGAGTAAAGGATAAATGCCTGTTCCTCCTCCGATGACATAAATTTCATCTAAGCCGTCCAGATTAAATCCACTTCCCAAAGGACCGAGAATATCAAGTTTTTCACCAATTCCATACTTAAAAAAGTCTTTTGTACCACAACCTTTAGCTTTAATTCCTATTTGGAAACTTCCCTTCTCTTTATCTACGCGGGCTATACCGAAAGGTCTGCGCAAAAAAGCTTGACCCAGAACGTTGACAAATTGTCCGGGTTTCGCCGCTTCGGCAATCGAAGGGGCAAAAAACTCTAATAGCAAATTCTCATGATTGAGAAGCGTTTTTCCGATAATCGGATAGAGAGTAAGACTCATAAACGACTCCTTAAAAAGGCCAATTCCTTTTCATTCATTTCATTAACAGGTTTGATATTATCTTTTGTTCTTTCCACTATGCCAGCAAACTCATCAATCGAATAGGCTTTTAATTGTTCTACTTCCAAACCGTTTTCAAGACACTCGGTTACAGCCACAAGTGTATCTAAAGAAGAAATTGTGGGCACCCCGTGTTCGATACACAAACGCCTCAAATGGAAACCTCCGCTTCCCCTATTATTTCGATCAGAAGTATTAACCAACAGTTTTATTTTTCCGGCTTTTACCAAATCCGCACTATTAGGAGAATCTTCATCCATATTTCGACAGGCGTTAGTAGGAATACCGTGTCGGTTTAAGTAGTTAGCCGTCCCACCGGTCGCATACAGATTCAGCCCGACGGCATGTAATCTGTCCGCTAATGGCAAGAGCTCCGATTTATCACCATCTCTGACTGTCAAAAGGATACTGTCTCCGGCCTTAGGAAATTTAAAACCGGAAGCTAAGATAGCCTTATACATAGCTTCACTGTATGTTTCCGAAAGGCCGAGCACTTCACCTGTACTTTTCATTTCCGGACCTAGAATAACATCAACATCGTGTAATTTTTCAAACGAAAAAACCGGAGCTTTAATCGCGTACACGGCCGGATACTTAGCAAATAAACCGGTGCCATAGCCCAATTCACTCACACGCTCACCGAGCATCACACGTGTCGCCATTTTCACAATAGGCAAACCGGTCACCTTGCTTATGTAGGGTACGGTACGACTTGAACGAGGATTAACTTCTAAAACGTAAAGCTCATCATTGTAAAGAATAAACTGAATGTTGATTAAGCCGATTACGTTGAGCTCTGTCGCAAGCTTATGCGTATAATCAATAATTTTTTTACGTGTTTTTTCAGAAATATAGGCAGGGAAAATCGAAATGGAATCACCGCTATGTACGCCGGCTCTTTCCAGGTGCTCCATAATACCGGGAATGAGAATGTCTTTACCATCACATAAAGCATCCACTTCAAGTTCGGTTCCCATCAAGTATTTATCGACTAAAATAGGATGTTCCTGTGTGTTCAAATTAATAATGGCCATGTACTCTTTGATTGATTCCGCATCATGGCAAATCATCATCCCTTGTCCGCCTAAAACATAAGAAGGTCGAAGCAAGACAGGATAACCCAGATGATTGGCTGCTTCTAAAGCTTCGCTTTCAGTAAATACCGTTGAACCCTCAGGCCTGGGAATACCACAGATTTCAAGAACTTCATCAAAACGTTCACGGTCTTCTGCCCTATCTACTCCGTCTGCGGATGTACCGAGTATGGTATAACCCATATCACTTACCGCTTTGATTAATTTGATTGCGGTTTGGCCACCGAATTGACAAATAACGCCCTCCGGCTTTTCATTGTCCAGGACCGCTCTGACATCCGAAGCGGTCAGAGGTTCAAAATAAAGACGGTCGGCGGTATCAAAATCAGTAGATACCGTTTCCGGATTATTATTGATAATAATGGCTTCCGTCTTCATTTCGCGAAGCGCTTGCACACAGTGAACCGAGCAATAATCAAATTCAATACCTTGACCGATACGGATGGGACCGGAACCCAAAACAAGCACTTTTTTACGAGAACCGGGTAAAGCCTCATTAAAGTCGCCGAACTCACTATAGTAATAAGGGGTTTTAGCTTCGAATTCACCTGCACAGGTATCCACTGTTTTATAGGCATAGCGGACACCTTGAGCTAATCTGAATTCTCTCAACCAGTGCTCATCCAAACCTGTCAATAATTGCAAAGCATAGTCCGAATAAGCCCAGGCCCAAGCCTGCTGCAGTAAACGCAGAGGTAATTCGGCCACAGTTTCAGCATGACTCTCGCGTAAGGCTTGCTCTAAATCAAGGATGTTTTTCAACTTGGATAGAAAAAAGTAATCAATTTTGGTCTGTTCGTAAAGCGAGGCGATGGAAATACCACGTCTCAAAGCCTCAGCCACATAAAAAAGTCTTCTGTCATCACAGGCCTCAATATCTTCATAGATTTTCTGATCACTCAGCGAAAAAAGCTTGGGATTACTAAGTGTATAAGAGTTTTGTTCCAAAGACCTGATGGCTTTTAAGAGCGAGGCTTCAAGGGAAGTGCCGATGGCCATAACTTCTCCTGTCGCTTTCATCTGCGTTCCCAACTTACGTTTAGCGTAGACGAATTTATCAAAAGGCCACTTGGGAACTTTGGATACAACGTAATCAACCACCGGCTCTGCGATTGCCCAGGTACTGCCGGTCACCTCGTTACGTATTTCATCCAGACGATAACCGAGAGCAATTCGGGTAGCTACTTTAGCGATAGGATATCCGGTCGCTTTTGAAGCCAAAGCGGAAGAGCGAGACAATCTGGGGTTAACCTCAATAACCGCATATTCTCCCGAGTTGGGATGAAGAGAAAACTGAACATTACAGCCGCCCTTTATATCCAGCTCATGGACAATGTTAAGTGTTGCCGTACGAAGCATTTCCAACTCATGGTCATTCAGGCTTAAAGCAGGAGCGAAAACAATCGAATCGCCCGTATGAACACCGACAGGATCGAAATTTTCCATAGAACAAATGGTTATGGCGTTACCGTCTCCGTCTCGAACCGCCTCGTATTCTACTTCTTTCCATCCTGCAATAGCCTTTTCAATCAAAACCTGGTGAACACGTGAAACCTCTAAGCCTGTTGCCGCAATCTCTGAAAGTTCCTCTTCATTATGTACAATGCCGCCACCGGTACCGCCTAAAGTAAAGGCCGGTCTGACAATAACCGGATAACCGATATCTTGCGCCAGATCAATACACTCTTTTAAAGAATGGGCAATACCGGAAGGAATACAAGGCACATCGATTTTCATCATGGCATCTCTAAATAGTTCTCTATCTTCTCCACGCTTGATGCCTTCAGCTGAAGTACCTAATAAGCGAATATTGTGTTCATCCAGGAAGCCCGACTCACTTAGCTCCATTGCGAGATTCAAGCCGGTTTGTCCTCCCAAACTGGCAAGAATCGAATCGATGCCTTCTTCAAGAAGGATGCGTTTTACAACCTTAATATTTAAGGGTTCTAGATAGACTTTCGTCGCCATATCCGCATCCGTCATAATGGTTGCAGGATTGCTATTAAGCAAAACAACCTCAAATCCTTCTTGTTTAAGCGTTCTGCAGGCTTGTGTACCTGCATAATCAAATTCAGCCGCCTGGCCTATAATGATAGGACCTGACCCTATTACTAAGATCTTTTTTATTGATTGATCTTTTGGCATGTGATTTACACTTCCTTATCCTTCTTTGCTAAAGCTGCGTTCAGTTCTGTTTTCATTCTGATTGCCTCTTCTCTGGTCGCTGTTCTAAAATCAGTACCCTCAGCAGATTTTTTCCAAGCACACATTAAACTACGGGAAGCATTGACTATCGCGCCTCTTCCGTCCGATTTAAAATTATTAACACAAGTCTCCGCACTGCCACCCTGAGCACCATAACCGGGAACCAGAATCAAAGCATGAGGCAAACGGTCGCGCAGTTCCAAGGCTTGCTCGGGCCAAGTGGCA
>CAYFRY010000035.1:5881-10196 GCA_964345665.1 uncultured Oscillospiraceae bacterium | reverse complement strand
CCACCGACCACAATGACGTCAAATTCTCTTTGCAAACCTATCCTCTTTCAAGGCCTTAACAATCCTTTGGATTTTTATGGGCTCTTCCTCTATCAGTCCGCGTATACAACGCGCTTCAAAGCGCTCTAAATCTTCAGATGTTACAGCGCACTTTTCATAAGCTTTTTTAGCGCCTGCGAAATTCCCCACTGACAAGCGCCGCATCGTGCCGCGAATGTCGCAGGCAGTGCCGGCCGTGCAGGATGGATGCTCGCACAAGCAACAGCGCAGGGCTTCCTTCATCAGCTCTCTCTGTTCTTTGGGATAATCCATGTACAAGCGCTCTGAAGTAAAGGGAGCGTCCAAGAGACGGACATAATTCGTCATGCCTTCCCGGTAGACAAAAGGCTTATGTCCAAGCTTTTGAAGAATAACATTAGCTGCGGTCAAGCCGGAGGTCGTCACGGTGGGCGTGCCGGTCCCCATGACAGTAGATTCCCCGCAACAGAAGAGATTCTCCCATTCTGTTCGGGTATGCAGCCTTTTAAACATGTGCTGTCCAAGCATTTGCTTAGGGCCTGCCACCGCACCGCGATATTTCATGTTATATCGTTCAAGCGTTTTGGGTGTCGCGACTTCCGCATGGCGAACCGCATCTTTTATGCCAGGAAAGCGTTTGGCCAAGACATTCAACAACCGTTCGCTTTCCTCTTCTTTTTTCGCTTGATAGGCTTGCTTATCAAGAGAAAACCAGTCGGCAAAAGTCGGCCCGATGGCCACAATCGTATGCTCATCCTCCGCACAAAGTGTCCGGTCATCAATGCTAAGCATATAAGCCGTCACTTCACTTTCGTCCAACTTGTCCGGATTGCCGACCAGCATCTCTATAGCCGCAGTCCCTTCGGGAATAATACTACGGTCAACAACGGCATAGAGAACGACGCTGGGATAAGTAGGGATTTGTTTTTCGGCCCAGACTCTTCTTTTTGCCGTACTGTAAAGCGGATCAATGAGCTTGCCATAGAGGTTCCAAACTGTACCGGAGTAAACCAGATTATCGGCATAGAGCTCTTGACCATCCTCCAAGCGGACACCACAAGGTTTCCCTTCCTTGAAAACCAGAGAGACCACCTCTTTTTCAAGGTACATATCTCCCTCGTTTTCCTCAATCACTTTTTCCAACTTTCCCGGCAAAAACAGTGTTGAACCCGCAGGATAGTAACTTCCGCCGACATGGTTATTGATAAACATAACCGCGGCTAAAACCGCCGGTGCCTCCTCAACGGTGGCATAGCAATAGGTCGACGTCAGTTTGTCAAAAAAATTGTAAATCTCAGGATCTTTGAAGTATTTTGCCAATAGCGTTTTGGCGCTCATATTCAAGTAGCTGAGAAATCGAAGGTAGGAAATCGGATGCTTTAACACACTTTTTAAAGCGATTTTGGGATCCGTTTCGTCAGCGGTGTTGTAAGTGGGCACTTCGATCATGACGTGCTGATACATGCGCAACATGTCGTAGTAAAAACGGTGGATATTATGCTTTTCGCCAGGGAAAACCCCGGAGAGTTCTTCGATAAATTGGTCGATGTCCTCAAAAAATCTGATTTGATGGCCTTTGAAATAAACGCTATACAGTAGGTCGTGTCGGAGGACGTCAATGGGTTCTTCTAAACAGTTGAAAACGAAGCGGTGCGCATTATAGCCGCTATCTCCAAAACCGTAAAGCATGGCCGCTCCTTGGTCGAAACAGACGTGCTTACGTTTAAAGACCCCACAGGAGCCACCGGGCTGATAGGCTTTATCGATTACGGCCACCTTGACACCACGTTTGGCCAGTAGACTCGCAGCCGTTAAGCCGGAAAGGCCGGCACCGATTACAATTACCTCATATTTCATGCAGTTCAGTTTTTCTCACCGGTCTCTACATCCTCCGGGTATTAGGGCTAAGGCTTTACTTCCTCTGAAGCCTCTTTTTTAAGCTCATCCCTAATCTTTCGATACATGATGATAGGGCTGTCCCCCGGGACAAGCTTCTCACCCGAACGCAGGCCGGACGCCTTAGGCCTCTGTGTGATGACCACACGTCTATCCTGGCGTTCGACGGTTTTGTTGGCCCATTTACCAAAAAGAGCGATCAGGCGGTCCAGAGGCTTAAAGCCGGTGATTCGGCTATAAAAACGGATGTAAAGAATGCTGTTTTCATCATCTACCGGTGCAAAGAAAATGACCACTTTGATTTTAGGGCTGATATGATTCATCCAAACATTGGGGAACGTGAACATGAGATGGGTTTGCTTAATGACACATTCTTCTGCCGGCTTCGGTTTTTGTCCTTGGTCCAAATCGTTATTGGCACTTGTCGTTAAGACACCGTTTTCCCAAAGAACCTTGGGGCCGTTAACCAGTGTTTTATTGCCGCGTCCGATTGTATTGTGATGGACAAAGGGTAAGTGTACGACATCCAATTGGTTTTCAATGCAGCGGGAATAATGAGCGTTCCAGTGGTCCTCCAGCTCGCTGTAGACGAAGTAGTCGTCAATTTCGGAGTCAAAGAACGGGAGTTTATGACCCTGAGCTTTTTCTTCATCACCGTACCAAAAGTAGATAATATCATTTTCCTCTTTGACGAGATAGCGGCGCACGTTATAGCGGCTGATATCCGCCGTAGAGGCCTTTCCGTTGGCGGGTATGAATCGACATTTACCCTCCGTGTCAAATTCCAGACCGTGGAAGGGGCATTGAACACAGCCGTCTTTTACTTTTCCGAGGCTCAGAGCCGCTCCTCGATGTGAACATTGGTCGATTACACAAGCTAATTCGCCGGCAGCATTACGAAATAAAGCCAATTCAAGATTTAATCGCTTAACGGATACAATTTGGTTTTTTCTTACATATTTTGAGGGAAGTATGGCGTACCACTGATTAGTTATTATAATATTATCTCCTTTTACCGATACAATTTAGCCAGTAAAGGATATTATTTGTATTCAGTATTGTTAGCGTATCTCTATTTATTTAAGATAACAACTAAGACACAAAACAACTATCAAGATGAATATTAAAGAATAGATTTTTAAAAGAAGTATAATGAAGCGGATTGCGTTCTCTCCCATCAAATACGAAGTATATGTTAAGGCTACAATGAGAAATTAAACAGGATAATGATACGTTATACTTATCAGAGTTAATACAATAATCGGAGGCTGTTTTGCCGGAAGCATTTCAAATTATAAAAGCGGATGTCAGCATCAGCGTAACCCAATTGCTCTCCTTCGTTCATCAGGAAGGAGGCCTTTCTTCACTCAGCTTCGGTAATATCAGCGGAACGGAAGGGACACGCGTTCATCAGGCTTTCTTCAAAAAGCTGGAAAAAACTCAAAGCGAAACACATTTTGAAACGGAATACCGTTTAAAGGCTTATTATGTTCATGGTGATTTCGCCATGCGAATACAAGGACGAGCTGACGTCATCGCTCATACAGAAAATGAAACCTACGTCATTGAAGTCAAAACCGCTTCTATCCCTGTCGCAGAACTTTCTGCTAAAGGTGAGGCTTTACACTGGGCCCAATGTAAAATGTACGCCTACATGCGCGCCTTGGAAGAACGCGAGGCTCTTTTAGATGAATTAAATAAACAATACAAAGAGGATGAAGAACTGCTCGAACAGAAGCTTAAGATGTTTAAGCAAGATTTCTCCCAAAGAGATTTCCGCTACGTATTAGCCTACGTTTCAAGCGAAGATTTACAAAGTTTCATGCTGGAAAGAACGGAGAGCTTCGCCGCTTTGGAAGAGTGGTTTGAAATGACGGCCCTTCGCTACCTGGATTTTGCCAGAAACCTACGAGACTACAGGCTGAGACGCGACCGTGATATCAAACAGATGCGCTTTCCCTACCCGAACTTACGAGAGGGACAAAAAACCTTCATGCAGCAAGTTCTGCGAAACCTCAAATCCAGAACGCCCCTACTCGTACAGGCACCGACAGGAACCGGTAAAACCATGTCCACCCTCTATCCCGGCATCAAGGCCTTGGGCGTAAATCTTGTTGAACAAGTCTTTTACCTTACGGCTAAAACTTCTACGCGTATTGTTGCGGAAGAGGCCCTACGTACGCTGACGGAGAACCGTTTCGCCTTAAGGCGCATCACTTTAATGGCCAAGGAACAAATTTGCATTGAACCGGATTTATACTGTGACACCCGCCTGTGTCCCTACGCTACGCAGTATTATCAAAACCTGCAGGCCGGTTTGTCCGAGCTTCTTCTAAACTTTGAAATCCATGCGGAAATAGTTCAAGATACCCAAGAGGTCATCGCTTTCACCGGCATAAGA
>CAYFRY010000035.1:394-5871 GCA_964345665.1 uncultured Oscillospiraceae bacterium | reverse complement strand
CTTTCACTGGATGCGGCACTCTATTGCGATGTCATCATCGGTGACTACAACCATGCTTTTGACCCGCGCGTAAGACTTCAACGGTTTTTTAAGTTACCTCAGGCGCATTTCGCTCTCCTTATCGATGAAGCACACAACCTTCCGGATCGTATGAGAAGCATGTACAGTGCTACGCTGAATGAAAAACAAGTGATTAAGGCAGAGGCTATCGTGAGGGAGTTTTTAGGAGATCAGGCACGATATTTCAATCCTCTATTACGCTACATTGATGCGCTAAAGGCTTCTATTAAGCTGCAACAGCCCGGATTTGACGTTTTGGAAGAAGACTGTCATCCGGAAAATATCCTTTGTGCCGAAAACTTTCGTGCGCTGAGGCATGTACCTCCTAATCTCTTGAAAAGTATCCGTGGCCTGAGTTTTGTGCTTCGTGAACTACTGGATGAAATTCCGGATTTAAAAAAGAAGCGTGAGCTTCTGGATTTTTATTTTTCAGCCCTGTTTTTCCTGTGAGTAAGTGACGAGTTTTTCAATGATCACTATATTGCCTGTGCAGAAATGGATTTTAAAGCTGAACTTGAGTTTCGTTTACTCTGTCTGGATGCCTCAGACAGACTCATTTCACTTTATCGAAACCAGCATGCCGCTGTTTTTTATTCCGCCACCCTCTCTCCTTTGCCCTACTTTGTGAATGCTTTCTGCGGAAAAAATCTTGAAGACAGACCGGATACACTACTTCTAGCCTCCCCTTTCCCTCCGGAAAACTTAAGCGTTATCGTCTTTGACGCCCTCTCCACACTGTATCAAGAACGTCGGCAGTCCTTGACAACGCTGGTTAAGCTGGTCGCCAACACTCTGATCAGACGGCCCGGAAATTATCTGCTGTTTTTCCCCTCCTACGCGTATATGGACAGCGCCTTGCCTCTCTTTCATAAAATTTTTAAAGACCGCCCCCTTGATCTCATGGTTCAAAGAAGACAAATGACGGATGCACAAAAGCGCGATTATTTGGCCGCTTTTGATTGCCAGCCAAAGGGACGCTCCCTTTTGGCCGTAGCGGTTCTTGGCGGAGTATTCGGCGAGGGTATTGATCTCACGGGCGAACGTCTTCATGGGGTAATCATTGTAGGAACAGGTATTCCGCAGATTTCTCCGGAACGTGAATTAATGAAGGAGTACTTTAATGCCGGCATGCATCAGGGCTATCAATACGCCTATCAGTTTCCAGGCTTCAACAAAGTCATGCAAGCGGCAGGACGCCTGATTCGAAGCGAGAACGATAAAGGCTTGATTTTGCTTTTAGACCAACGCTATGCCAGGCCGGACTATAGGCAACTTTTTCCTGAAGAATGGACACCGACTTATTGTTCCACCTTGGAGGAGCTGAAAGAATGCTTAGAAGAAGTGCCCGACTACGAGGAAGAGAACTAAAGCCCGCTCAATTGAAATAAAAAGCCCAAACGTTGGTAGTTTTTTTCCAGACAAGCCGTTAAGTAGGCCTGAGTAAAGGCCGCTAGTTCTCTTTCCAAATCTTTCTTTACCTTAAAAGAAAAGAGACGTGTATAGGGAGCTTGTGTAAAATACCTCAGGGCTTTGTATAGGGCTTCGGAAACAGGCCATATCGCCTGTCCCAAGTATTTACCCGTACTCAATTCCCAACGTTTCGATTGTCCGGAAAACTCAGAAGACCACAGGGCGGTTTCCCGTCTCTCTTTATCGGCTGCATTTTTACAAATAAATTGCATCTGCGGAAAGCTGAAATAAAGACTCTTAATATCACTTAATGCTGTAGAGCAATGCGTGCAGACAGAATAATCCAAAGCATAGCCGGCCAGAGCTAAAAGCCGCACTTCTGCCGCATGGGTAACTTGCAGGACTTGCTGAACGTCACCGTCGCTCGCTCGTTCCAGAGCATAAAAGGCATAAACCATGAGCTCGTAAAGCTCCTTATTATCTTCTAAACTCTGGCTGATATCAATGGTGACTTCCGCCAAATGTGAAGCAGCGGTCAGGCCTTCTATGCTCCGTTTTAGTTTGGCAAAAGGATACACAAAGCTCGCCTGATTGACGTAGTATTTTTCCTTGTTGTAAAAAAGAGTAAACTCACAAAGTCCGAAGGCTTCTGTCGTTGCCAAAAGCGGACTTTTTGAGCGCAGTGCTCCCCTGGCGTAGGCCTCTGTCAAACCCAAGTCTCGGCTCAACAGCCTGACATAGCGATCACTGTCTGTAGCAGGGTTCGCTCTGAGAATCAGGGCTTTGACGGAAATCAGGCTCATCTTCAGCTTTTCTTTCTCTTTTTGCGCTCATCCTTCGGCATTTGATAGCCCAGATCGCCTAAAATCCCGGGGCGATTGCGCCAGTCGGGACGGACCTTAACAAAAAGCTCCAGATAGACTTTACAGCCGAGCATTTCTTCAATAGAGATACGAGCTGAGCTGCCGATACGCTTCAACATGGAGCCGTTTTTTCCAATCAGAATAATTTTATGCGACTCTCTTTCACACAAAATATCCGCCTTTATTTTGACCAAACTACGATCGTATTCATCGGAGGACTCATCTACAAAGTCCTCCTCAAAACTCGTAATGATGACGCCTGTGCCGTGGGGAATTTCTTGATTGGTGAAACGAAGAATTTTTTCGCGAATCAGTTCCGCGGCCAACTGACGCTCGGTCTGATCGGTATAATCTTCCTTAGCATA
The DNA here is from genome assembly GCA_964345665.1 of uncultured Oscillospiraceae bacterium. GTDB lineage: Bacteria > Bacillota > Clostridia > Saccharofermentanales > Fastidiosipilaceae > JAXGQD01. The sequence goes on along the minus strand of CAYFRY010000035.1, from coordinate 3,173 downwards.
AAACCTCGGTCCCTCCGGAAGGCATTTGATTATTTCTTCAAGTAACAAATCGGAGCCGTCACCTTTTAAAGCGGAAATAGGCACAATAGCTTGGAAATCCAGTTCTTTGGAAAGGCGATCAATAAGAGGTAAGAGCGTACTCTTTTCCACTTGATCAATTTTATTAATAGCTAAAATCACTGGCGTTCCCGTCGCTGCAACTTCTTTCGCTAAATCCAATTCTTTGGGCATCAGGTAGCGTTTAGAGGCGTCCAGAAGCAAGAGTAGGACATCACTGTCTTTTATAGCAGCGCTCGCCCCTTCCATCATGTAAGCACCGAGCTTATTTTTGGGGCTGTGCAGTCCGGGGGTATCAATAAAAATGCACTGAGCCTCTTCCGTATCAAGAATACAGCGAATGTTGGAGCGTGTCGTTTGGGCCTTATGCGATGTGATAGCCAAATACTCTCCGCTCAACCGATTGAGCAGCGTGGACTTTCCGGAGTTCGGTCTTCCGACAATCGCTATAAAACCTGATTTAAAACCTTCTTCATCAGGCTTATAAGAATCGGGTTGAAATACATCTGTACTTAAAAGCGTTGCGTTTTCTTTAACTGACCAACCAAGCTCATCCATCAGGGCGCTTTGAAGCTTTCTCATTTTTCGCTCTGAAGTTTTTTCTTCATGATCGAAACCCAGCAAATGCAAAAAACCGTGTACCGCTAAAAAAATCAGTTCGCGCTCAAAGGAGTGCCCGTATTCGTTCGCTTGCTCTAAGGCGCGTTCCGGACAGATAACAAGATCTCCCAAATGAATGGCCAATCTTTGTTCTTCAAAAAGAAGTTCAGGATCTTCTTGTTCTAAGCTAAGCACAGTCAACTCATCCGCAGGATAAAGTGAGCCCGGTTCAAAATGCTCGGGGCTTTTCCCTTCTGTAAAATGGTGCAGAGGAAAAGAAAGGACATCCGTCGACTCATTAACACCACGTGCCTCATTATTCATTTTTTTCATTTGCAAAGGACCGACAAAACTTAAACTGAGCTCCGGTTCAATCCCTTTCAATCGACCTTTTTTGGCAGCCGGCATCTTCTCCCATGCCAGGTTTAAAGCTGCCGATAAATTATCTTTGTAAGTCTTCAGACTGTATTTGCTTTGTCTGTTTAGAAACTGGACGCGCATCAGGATACCTCACTCTTTCATGGAAATGTCCTTGATAGGTTTGAACAAAGGACAAAATAATCTCTTCAACTTCTTGATAGGATAAACCGGAATCAATGAGCTGATTCTGCTCTGTCTTTATTTTGACAATATGACGAGCCACTTTTTCAGCTCCCACTAAGTCTTTGGTTTGAGTGGAACGTATGGCTGCCTCCAACGAGTCCGCCAGCATAACAATGGCGGTTTCTTTAGAACTCGGAATGGGCCAAGGATACCGATAGTCGGCCTCATTGGGAGGCATTAAATGATCCTTTTCCGCCGCTTCCGTCGCTTTATAATAGAAGGAGGCTTGCAGAGTATTGCCATGGTGTTCTTTGATAAAACTTTGTAGCGGTAAGGGTAGGCGATGTCTGCGAGCCGTTCTCACTCCTTCTTCTACATGACCGATGATAAAAGCCACACTTTCTTCAAGAGATAGGTAGTCGTGCGGATTGTAGTCGGTTTGGTTTTCCGTGAAGATTTCAGGATGCGATATTTTACCGATATCATGATAATACGCTCCGACACGCACCAAAAGCGAGTCCGCACCGATGACCTCAGCTGCCTTTTCAGCCAGGTTAGCCACCATCATGGCATGCTGATACGTTCCAGGGGCCTCTAAAAACAGACGGCGCAGAAGGGGTTGGCTGGGTTGGGCCAGCTTAATCAAGTGCGTAGCCGAAACAGAAGAGCTGAGCATTTCAACAAGTGGCTGAATTCCTAACGCGGCAACCGCACAAAGACCGCCACAAATCGAAGCAATTAACATGTTTTGGGCAATAGTACCGTAGGCGTTTTTAACCAATAAACCATAGATAAGAACCATGGAACCCGGGCTGAAGAGAGAAATAAGAATCAGCCATGCATTACTTCGAATTTTACTGATTTCCGCTGCCGTCAAAGCAATACAGAACACACCGAAAATTAAACTGAACAAACCGCCCGGTAATGCTATAAAGGGAATCATGGCCAACAAAAGCAGCGTCGATACCGTAAAGCTGGTCTCAAAATCAAAATGTATGCTCAGGATAATGGCCAAAAAGTAAATCGGAATCGCATAAACCGATAAACGACTTAAGAAAGCGGAGACTAAAAAGGTCATCAAAGCAGTAAACAGAATCAATATCCAATCACGCCGGGCACGAGCTTTCTTCGGCAAACGCACATTCAGGAAAACCAAAACGCTGATGAGAACAAAGCTGAGGAGTAAAAATATCTGTAATAGTTGAGCATACTGAATACCCGGTTTAGAAATCAGATTTAACTCTTCTAAATAGGCATAAGTTTTCTCACTGATGACATCCCCCATATTAACTATACGCGTACCGGCAGGAATCGTGCTCGGACTGTTCAAGACCCTTTTCGCTTCAGCCTCACGTGCCTTTTCTGTAGCCTCAAGATCCAAGACCACATTTTCTTTCAGTAATGTACTGAGCACGGTACCCACACTGGCGTATTCATTTTTATAGAGGTTTACACTGGTTGTTAAAGCCGTTACCCTGGCATCAATCTCATTTTTTAAACTCCGGCTGTCATGCCCTACACTCATTATTTCTTTAGCTAAAGTAATCGACTGTTCCTTAATGCTTTGATAAAAACTGTT
>CAYFRY010000035.1:0-384 GCA_964345665.1 uncultured Oscillospiraceae bacterium | reverse complement strand
TCGCATTTTGTTCATCCACTTCCACATTGAGCTTCAACTTAATTCGCTTACTCAGAAGCTGAGAAAAATGATCAATTTGTTCCGGGGTAAAAGTAAGCGCAATCTCTGCAGGCTCGGAATTGAAGGTCGGAAGTGTTTGTGTTGTCGCCGGAGGAATTGTGCTCGGCGTAATCACCTCTCCTCCCCCACCCTCCGCAACAGAAGTAGGAAGACTGTATGGGGAAATACTTTCGCTGGGCTTCGTGGTAGAAGGTGCCGTTGCCACTGTGGGCATAGCCGCTACTTTCAGTTCTGCTCTCACATCATCAATCAAATCATAAAACAATTGAACTCTCTCAACGGACTGTTCTGAAATTTCTTGTGAACGCGTACTGACAAAAGGCA
>CAYFRY010000034.1:9048-10349 GCA_964345665.1 uncultured Oscillospiraceae bacterium | reverse complement strand
CCCCTCAAGAATTTACAAGCGGGCATATCAAAGGAGCCATCAATCTCCCCTTGGATCAAATCACGGAACAGGCGGAAGTAATTTTACCGGATAAAGACGCCGAAATATTGCTTTACTGTCGCTCCGGGAATCGTAGTAAAACAGCCTCCTTCCAACTCCTTGATCTCGGTTATACTCATATCGCTGATTTCGGCGGCATCACAGGCTGGACGGGCGAGATAGAATAAACGACACTTATGTGTCGTTTATTGCGCAGCAACTTAGCGAAGCCGAGTCCGCTAGGACGACCGCTGAGCTTTAGGACACAAGGCTATTTTGTCCACTTTTGGACAAAGAGGGGCACTTATCCTAAAAATCATCAAAGATTTCCACGCTGTAAAGTAGTCCAATCTCAGAAACCCAGTACGACCCCACTTAATTGTCCATAATTCAAAAGCATTTGCCGTATGTTTTAGAAAAATCGGAGTTGTTTTGCTTAAGCTCTAGGACGTAAACGTTTACTTGACCAAAAATGGACAAAATAGTCTTGCGTCCTAAAACATCCACTAAACTCACACAAACATTCAAAAAAACTACCCACTCCTAATTATCTACACTTTTCAAGCGCGGAAGAAGCGAACGAAGAAGAGCGTGTTGACGAGTAAAGGACTTACAGCGGATACGAATTCTTTTACCAAGCTTAGAGGAAATGTTTTTAACAACAATTAAGAATTTCCCCTCATCATAAAGCTGCTCCGTACGAATACTGAAGACATCGTACTTTTGACGAATGAGTGCTGTGCTGCGTTTGGCGTCGTAGGCCAAGCTCTTTGGATCTGAGTGAAACTCCTTGCTATCGTATTCAAGAATCAAACGAGTCTCTTCGTGATAAAGATCGGCAAATACACTCCTTTTGCCAAGGACTTTCGCATTTTCACCGTTCAAAACAATCTCATAATCAAAAATGAAACCGGACAAGCCATAACCGCCCAAAGCATGGGGTAGACTGAGGAGCATAAACAAGAGTGCCTCCAGCGGAGAGCGACAGGAATCTTCTACATATTGAAGTGCCCGAAGAGCTTTCGATTTTCCCTTAAGACCGGAAGCGGAATGGATACGGTGAAGCAGCCTTTGTTTTGTCGTTACGGGCTTCTGATCTTTAGTGTTCGGTTTAGAGCAAAGCAAGATTCCCAACAAAATCAGTTTGGGTATCTCCAGTGTGGATGCCAATTGCAGATAGGCCAACTCAGGCACTACAACACCTATTCCTTTAAACTTTATCTTCCAACTTTCCGGAATGGGGTGAGTACAAAGATGAATCC
>CAYFRY010000034.1:0-9038 GCA_964345665.1 uncultured Oscillospiraceae bacterium | reverse complement strand
TAAAAACACTTTTCAGGTAGGGTACTTTCCAAAATCTCAAGGCGGCCCAGTGGCTCAAATATTGCTTCATGCCAGCAGTTTAAAGCAGACAATCGTTTAGTCGAATAGATTAGTTCGACAAAATTTTCTGTTTTCGCCTATTTTTCCCTAAAACCGGAATCTAATTGTGGTGCTTATTTCTACTCGGGACTACACACTATTTCTCCCTTAGCAGCCGTCTAAGCCCTCGTCTCGCAAAGATAACATGCATAATCAAGCGCAGCATCCAGGGCGGACTTTTGCGCAGCATAAACTTTCAGATCCGGGAATTCGGACTGTAGTAAAGCAAGAACACGCCCTCGCATCCCGCCGCTGTTCATCAGAACACCGCCGGCTAGACCCAACTCCAAGGCTGCGGCACCCAAACCCTGGAGGACGGGTCTTGCCAAATCCAGCAATTCAGCAGCAGCCTGATCTGCAATGAGGGCGGCTTGAGCGTCGTTTTGCTCCAAAGCCAAGTCCAAAATAGGCGCAAGATAAGCCAGCTCGTCCGTGACATAAGACGTGTGATTGGTTTTGGTAAGCAGCTCACCGATGGAACGAACAGCCAGTTGATCGAAGACAAGCTGCGTCAAAGCCGTATCCGCGATGCGCTTATCCGAAGCTTTCAGAATAGAAGAAATAATCGCACGCCCTATGGCAAAACCGGAACCCGCATCATCAAGTAGCGGTCCATAACCGCCCACACGCTGTCTCTTACCGTTTGCCGTTTGCCCGAAACAAATCGATGAGCGTCCGGAGACAAGGACGGCCCCACCTTTAATCATGCCGTTCTCATCCGGAATTTGTCCTAGGGCTCCCCACAAGGCGATTTCAAAATCGCTACACAGTTTTGTCGGTCCGAAAAAGCCGCGTTTACTCAAAACATAGGTCAGCTCTTCCGCCAAGGCCGGCCTGGTATAGGCACTCAAGCCTGCACAGAGGGCATCACAATCTTTGAGCGTAAGATGATGTCGTTCAAGCTCCGCCTCCAAGCTTGCAACAAGTGCCTCAATAGACTCACTCATCTTCTCATCACTTTGGATAGGTACAAACACAAAACTGCGGTCTTCCTGCTCTCCGTCCGTATTATTACTTCGAATTTTAACTTGCGTTCTTGAGCTGCTACTGTCCCAAGCCATAACAAAACGATTATTCATACGATCCCTCCTCGTAATGACTAATTTCGCCGCAGTGATTGAAAGCCGCTTGATTTTTAAATCTCGCTATGTCCATTATAGCAATTCTGTTCGCGCTGACATGAGAAGTTTTTACTTTCGGTAAGACACCCTTCAGGAGAAACAAGTCATCGTCTTAGGACACAAACGTTCACTCGTCCAAAAAGGGAAAAATTGTCGTCGCATCCTAAATCACACAAATTCTCTCTGAGCAACGGAATCGCACTGAGCAGTCAAGCAAGAGACATACTGAAAGCGCTTGTGTCCTAAGCTGTCCCGGATCGCAGCCTTAAACCGTCTAAACCACACGACTAGCCAAACCCATCTCAACGCGCCGACCTTCTCCTAATCAGAGGTCATCTACCATCGCAGTCGACTTCGCATTGGCCGTAGACTTGGCCTCAAAGAAGTCGGTTTTTATCAAATTCGCGTCGCTGTACTGACTGATCCAGGACATGGACGCAGGCTCCTTCTGATTCTCCTCAAACAAAGGTTCAAAGCCGAGGTTTTGGCAGCGGAGGTTACCCAGATACTGGATGTAGTCCGTTACCATTTGCTTGTTGAGGCCTTGAATATCATCACCGATAACATAGTGGCCCCAAGCGATTTCCTGCCTCACACCTTCGCGTATCATGCCGCGATACATCTCGACCAGCTCATCCGTAAAGAGTTCAGGCTGCTCTTTACGCAGCTCTTGAATGATGCTGCGGAAAAGCCACAGGTGGGTATTTTCGTCACGATTAATGTAGCGAATTTCTTGAACCGAGCCGGGCATTTTGCCATTACGTGCCAAGTTATAGAAAAACATAAAGCCTGAGTAGAAATATACACCTTCCAAAATATAGTTGGCCATGAGCACCTTGGTAAAGGTTTTCAAATCATGATTCGTCTGGAATTCCTGGTAAAGGTTTCCGATAAAACTGTTACGACGCAGCAGATGCTCGTCATCACGCCATTGATACAGAATATCCGTGCGCTCGTTCGGAGAGCAAATGGTGTCCAGCATATAAGAATAGGCTTGGCTGTGAATCGCCTCCTGGTAGGTTTGTATATTCAAGCACAAGTTGACTTCATTCGCGGTGATATATTGACCGATATAAGGAAGGTTGGCCGTCTGAATGCTGTCCAGAAAAATCAGGAAAGACAAAATTTTATCGTATGCAACACGCTCCGGTTCGGGCAGAACACGATAATTCTGAATATCCGCGTTCATATTGATTTCTTCCGGAATCCAGAAGTTGTTCATCGCCTGACGATACCAGTCACTGGTCCAGCTGTAACGCAGGTTATTGAAGTCGTTGAGATTGGTAGGATTTCCGCCAACCATACGGCGCTTACTCAGATCGATGTCACCTTGGGGATTAAATAAAATTTTGGCTTTCAGTTGCATATTTCTTTCCTTTCAAATTTACATTTATGGCAAAACAAAACTCGTTTTAGGCACTGCAAGATTCACATTCTTCCACTTCCAAAGCCAGTGAGCGACAGTAATAAATCGTTTTTACACCACACTCCCAGGCTTGAATAAAATAGCCTAAGATTTGTCGGAACGTAAGATCCTGCGTTACGTAGAGATTCATCGACTGGGCTTGATCGATATGACGCTGACGAATTCCGCCTGCTCTGACAGACCAGGATTGGTCCACTTGATGGGCCTGTTTATAGAGCCAGAACGTATCTCGGTTCAAATCGGGAGCAACGCGAGGCATAATGGCCCCCTTCTTCTCCTCCAGGAAGTAGCGCTTCATGACAGGATCCAAACCGGCCGTCGTGCCTGCAATGATAGAGGTTGAAGAAGTCGGGGCAATGGCCATGAGGTAGGCATTACGCATACCCGTCACCTTAATTTTGGCAGCCAAATTTTGCCAACGTTCGCTTGTGTAATTACGTTTACTGAAGTAGTCACCGTTATCCCAGTCAGAACCTTTGAAATAGGCATAGGCCCCCTTCTCAGCCGCCAAATCGGCCGAAGCTTCCACTGCCGCGGGGTTGATATCTTCAAAGATACGATCGACATAAGCCAAATGTTCTTCGCTTTCCCAACGGATACCCGCCTTGGCGAGCATGTGATGATAACCGGAGACACCGAGACCCAGTGAGCGGTAGAGCTGGTTGCTGTGTTTGGCACAGGGTGTAGGATAGAAGTTCAAGTCGATAACGTTGTCCAAGGCACGTACCACGGTTCTTACGATGCCACGTAGTTCTTCATTATTTTCCACATCGATATGACCGAGAACAAGGGAGGCCAGATTACAAACCACGAAGTCTCCCGGTTTGGTTTTCTCTACAATAACGGTGTCACCGTTTTCGTCTTGGATCTCCATAGAAATACGCTCGATTTCAGACATGTTTTGGGCAATTTCAGTACACAGATTAGAACAATAAATCATCCCCTTATGCGGGTTCGGATTCATGCGATTGACATGGTCACGGTTGAACACAAAAGGCGTACCTGTTTCGACGGCTGACTTCAAAACCAAACGCACGACGTCTTTTATCGGAATTACACGTTTGTTGATGCGCGCATCGTTTACACAGTCCAAATATTTGGACGTCCAATCCTCACCGAAGCTGTCTTCCAGGTTGTAACCCTTAATCGTACGAATTTCATGCGGGTCAATAAGGTACCAGTTCCCTTCCATATTGTCACGGACTTGCTGCCAGAAATAGTCCGGATAGCATACCGCCGGAAAGACATCGTGTGCCTTCATACGATCATCTCCGTTATTCGTACGCAATTGTAAGAATTCGGGTAAATCACGATGCCAGACATCCAGATAAACGGCCACAGAACCTTGTCGCATCCCTAGTTGATCAACGGCTACCGCCGTATCGTTAGCCAGTTTAATCCAACGGATAACACCTCCGGCCACACCTTGAAAACCACGGATGGAAGAGCCGATGGCGCGTACTTTGCCAAAATACAAGCCCATACCGCCACCAAATTTAGAAACTTGAGAGAAATTGGTAATACTACGGTAAATACCGTCCAGTGAGTCGGGCACAGTATCAATAAAGCAGGAGCTCAGTTGGTGATACGGTTTTCTGGCATTCGACAAGGTCGGCGTCGCCATGGTCACCTGAAGCTTGCTGAGGATGTCGTAAAAACGCTTCACCCAATCCAGGCGCTGCTCTTTATTTTCTTTCATTGCAAGATGCAAAGAAATGCCTAAAAACATCTCCTGAGGGGTCTCAAACGCGCGGTGCATATGATCGGAAATGACGTAGCGACGGGAGATTAGATCAAAGCCGGAATAGGTGAAAAGGTCATCGCGTTTATCATTGATGAAGCTTGCAGCCTGCATCAGTTCTTTGTCGCTGTAGTTTTCGCGAATGTACTTGCCATAGAGACCTTCGCTCTCCAGATAAGCCACCTTTTCGGCAAAATTATGAATACCGAATTCTTCACAACGTTTTTCAATCTTGTTCTTATAGTTCAAAACAGCAAGTCGGCTTGCTATATACTCCCAGCGTGGCGCTTCCTGCGTCGTTAACTCGGCCGCCGCTTTAATCAGCATGTTCAGGGATTCATCTTCGCTCATACCGACTTTATAAAAAGCCTCAAATTTTGCCAGTAGGAATTCCAGGCTGTAGCCGCTTTCCGGAAAATCGTTTTGGATTTCTTCCAACTTTTCTGAAAGGCCCGGAGCGGTCACCATACGCTCTATACTGGTGCGCAAAAGTCTGCTCGCTGCTCTCTGCGATCGATAAAGGATATAATTTTTAGCCACTTTAAAATAGGCATTGGACATCAAAACTTCTTCAACAATATCCTGAACGCGTTCTACTTTAAGCCCACCGACAGATTCTTCATCCGTCTTAAGGCGATCTTCCACCTCGCTGGTCAAATGGGCGAGCGCCTTATCACTGACCTCTTCTCCACTGGCAAGAAAGGCTTTATTCATTGCTTTGGTAATTTTATTTGAGTCGTACAGTTCAGTTTGTCCGTTGCGCTTTTCAATATTCATGCTGTCTTTTCCTTACTTTTCTTTGTTATGACATCTTAGAAAGCTTATGTTTAGGCTAGAATAATAGGCTTTTAACTAAGCAGCTTTTAGCCTTAAACATCAATATCTTGTGTTTTAAAGCAATAAAATATCTAGATATTGTGGTTTTTTCATTTTAACAAACCGACTAAAAGCGTCAAGGTCTCAAAGGCGAATTTTTGAAATGAAAGAAAACTGTAATATAAGGAAAATCTTGTAACGGTTCTCAGATTCAAAGGAAGCGTTGTCGAGTCTAAATTATTGGCCCACGAAAAAGTTCGGAAACGTGCCGGGCGGTAGCACAGATTTCAACTTTGTTGCAGCCGACTGCGGCTTGAGCCGCTACAAAGTCCGGAAACGTGCCGGGGGTGGCACAGATTTCAACTTTATCGCAACCGACTGCGGCTTGAGCCGCTACAAAGTCCGGAAACGTGCCGGGGGTGGCACAGATTTCAACTTTGTCGCAACCGACCTCCACGAGAGCCGCTACAAAGTCCGGAAACGTGCCACCCTCCGCCCAATACATTACCAACAGCATAAAAAAGAAGGCCTCTTACGAGACCTTCAAAAGTATTAGCAAAGCTGTATTAGAATACAAGTTCTTAAGTAAAGAGCTTCTTATACGCTTCTTTAAATGCGGCGTAAGACTTATCAATCTGTGAGCGATCCAAGCCTTCTTCCGGTACGAAACGTGTGACCGTATCCTGAGCACGCACCTTTGTATAGAGCTTGGACAATGAGCGGCCCGGCTCTAAAACATGCATAGCTTGTAGGAAAGCACCGATAGCAGTAGCCTCAGGATTACTGTAAATCAAGAGCTCCTTGTCCAAAATATTAGACAGCTTCTGCATAATCTGCTTGTTTTTGCCAAGGCCACCCGCCACCTTAATAGCGGTGACCGTTTTACCCATATCGCGCTCCATAATGCCCAGATGTGTTTTCACTTCGAAACAAATGCCATCCACTAAAGCGTTCAATAAATCGGCTCGTTCACTTGCTAAGTTAAGGTTTAGAAAGGCACCGCTCGCATGGCTGTTCCAATCCGGAGCACCGCGTCCTTGGAAGTACGGCAAGGCGACTACAGAAGAAGCGTTTGTGCTCAACTCATCATCCAGGGCAGTGTAGAACTCCGTATCACTTGCTCCAGGGAAGAAAATACGCTGCAGCCAGTCAATCAAAGAACCGCAGGTAATCAGATTGGTTTCAAGGACATATTTATCCGCCAAGCAGTAGCTGTTGATGACCGCATCGCCGTTGAATGTTTCAGGTAAACTACCCGAAATCGAGAGAATGTAGGCACCGGTCCCCAAATTGATTTCGCAGTCACCTACTTCAATTAAACCGAGACCCAGACCGGCATTTTGTTGATCGCCACCACCTGAAACAACAGGAACGCCGAAGAAGGAAAGATCCTTAAAACGCTCACTGCGTAGGGGGCCTAAAACAGAGCCCGGTGGACAGAGTTCGCAGAGTTGCTCGGGTCTGGCTCTAAAAAGTTCTACGAGTTCGGGATCCCATTCCTTTTTGAAGATATGAAACATGGATGTGCGCGAGGCGTAGGTCCAGTCGGTCTGCTTCTGATCCGTCATCAGGAAAGCGACATAGTCCGCAATGGACAAGTAGGTTTTGGCCTTTGCGGCGATGTCCGGACGGTGCTCGGAAAGCCAACGAATTTTAGGTGCAAGGTAGACCGGATTAAGCGGTGAACCGGTCTTTCTGAAGACCTTCTCTTCTATCGGCTTCAGACTCTGAATAACCGGAACAGTTCGCTTATCTTGCCACATAATGGCAGGCCCCAAGGGCTCATCCTTTTCATCCAAAACAATTAATGAAGAACGCTGTGAGGTAATGGAAATAGCCTGTACTTCAAGCACTGAATCAGAGCCTTTAATAAACTCATCCAGCTGTCCTAAAATCTGCGTGAGGTTATCAGACCACGTAGACACCTCTTGTTCAACACGGCTATCGGCTAAAAAATCCGGTTCTGAGGCTTTTTGAATAAGGTGCAGGAACTGTCCGTCTTCTGAGACCAGAATCCCGCGCACGCTGCTCGTACCGATATCAATAACAATGACTGTTTTCATGAGTCCTCCTCTTTGAAAAAACCTCCCTGCGAGAGGGCAGGGAGGTTTCGGTTTTAAGCAAAAGCAGTCTTAGAGGATGGATCGGAAAGGTACGTTGGGTTCATCCGTAAACGCATCTTCAAAGCCGCGGCGATAGTGATACTGACGCAGATCCGAATCGTTCGGATAAATAAACTTTCCGCCTACGTCACAACTAAAGGGTATAAATTTGTAGTGCAGGACGTATTTTTAGTAATCGTAGAGCATAAGAATCCCTAAGGGATCAGCATTGAAGTTGGTCCAAACGTCATAGTGGAAAGGAATGACCACTTTGGTGTTCAGGGCTTCAGCCATGCGCAGGATATCGACAGAGGTCATCTTGTCCTGGTTACCGGCGGGGTTTTCACCGTATGATCCGAGAGCTACATCGATTTCATGGTCGTTACCATGTTTCTTGTAGTACACGGAATAGTGGGAGTCACCGGAGTGATAGACACTACCGGCCGGTGTCTTAATCAAGAAGTTGACCGCTTTGTCATCCATATCATTGGGACAGGTATTACGGATATCTTCATCTGCGGTCACCAAGCAAGTACGATCAAAGGAATCAAGAACAACGATTTCAGTGTCGTTGATTTTGACGACGTCGCCGGGACGTACAACTTTAATACGGCTTTCGGGCACACCATAGCTGATCCATTTGTTCGCACTTTCTTTGGGTCCAATGAAAGGAACATCGTCGGCGCAGTTTTGCATAACGGCTGCAGCGAAGAAGGGGTCAATATGGTCATTGTGGTAGTGGGTGGAAAGAACCGCGTCTACATTTGTAACAGCAAACGGGTCAATGACGATCGGCGCAGCGCGCAGGTTGGGTTGAGTCATGCGACCACCGGTCATGTTTCTCATTTGATGGAAGGCACCCATCTCTTTGGTCTTTTTGGTACGTTTTCCATTACCGAACCAGAGGTCGATAGCGATGTTGGTGTTGTTCTCGGTCTTAATCCAAAGAGCGGTACAACCCAGCCACCACATGGCAAAAGTGCCCGGTTCAACGACTTCCTGGTCAATTTCCTCATTCAGCCAAGTACCCCATTCGGGGAAGGCACCGAGTATCCAGCTTTCACGGGTGATGTCTTCAATTTTAGGCATGTGTTTCTCCTTTTTTCTGATGATTCTTTCTTTTTTCAATGTTTTGCATAAAACATAATACATTGATTGTAAGAAGTGAATCAGGCCGATGTTTTACAAAATCCGTTGTTGAAACAACAGCTAAGATTAGTCAATCATTTCCTCGCCGAAACCACCATTGATTGCATCGAGGATTTTCTGCAAATCTTCCACTTCGTTCTCACCGGAAACTTCAACGGTGATTTCGTCGCCGCATTTGATGCCGCCGCCCATGAGCATAATGACGCTCTTCGGGTTGATGCGTTTTTCGCCTTTAACCAAGATGACCTGGGATTTCATGGGTTCCACCAGTTTCACCAGCTCGGTTGCCGGACGCAGATGCAGACCTGTTTTGTTTCTGATTCGAATGACTTCACTTACCATTTTGTATCCTCCTGTGTTCTATGTTTCTATTTCTGTATCCTGTAGCTTAACCCGGTGGGTAAACTCAAGGTGCCAGCTTATAAAGTGCCACTTCATCCGTCTCACGGTTGGCCGCAATGATGTAGGGCACGCCCTCGTTCTCGAATACCGCAACATTAGTAGGTCCTCTGTTCGTATCGAGTACTTGAACTTCGTATGTTTCCTGTTCTTTATTATAGCGTATAGCCAAAAGTTCCATAGCG
>CAYFRY010000033.1:2752-10649 GCA_964345665.1 uncultured Oscillospiraceae bacterium | reverse complement strand
ATTGGACCTATGGACAAGCCCCCTTTTTTTTTTTTTTTTATGATTTCACTGTGAACGGAGTCCGTTGGCAAATTCACTACGAAGCGAAAAAGGGAATAATTCGGCAGTTTACAGCTTGTCGCGAGGGGGTGCTTTGCCAAAATGAATCACAAAATTGGCTGGGCCTCAGACTGGAAAAGGAATGTGTTGTGGAACAAACACGAATGACTTTTGGCCCGAAGGCTGGCTTAAACGACGTAATTTAGTATCATAGAATGGTAAAAATCAGGAGGCAATGTTTATGAAAACAGACGTAAAAGTTCCTGCTCTGCGCGGCGAAAAAGGCTCATCGATTATGGCGGCATGGCTTAAAGAGGCGGGCGAGCGAGTCGAGGTCGGCGAAGCGCTTTATGAGCTTGAAACCGATAAAGTGGTTAACCAAATCGAAGCGACCGTATCCGGTGTGCTGACGGAACTCCTTGTTGAGGAAGGCGATCCAGTAACGGCAGGCCAGGCGATTGCGACCATCACGCAAGATTAATCAGGGATAAACATGAGCGATTGTACGACTTGTCAAAATAATAAGGCTAAGGCCGGCAGGAAACCTGCGTGGTTGCGTGTTTCATACAATGCGGAAGAGGTGACCAAGGTCGCGTCTTTACTTGATGATATGAACCTGAATACTGTTTGTACGGAAGCGAACTGCCCTAATCTCGGGGAGTGTTATCGCAAGCAAACAGCGACTTTTATGGTGATGGGGAAAGACTGCACGCGTAATTGTCGTTTTTGTAATGTCACTTGTGCGAAACCGGAACCTTTAGATCCGGAAGAACCGGAACGACTCGCCGAGGCGGCCGCGAAATTACGGCTGAAGCACGTGGTGGTGACCCAAGTCACACGTGATGATTTAGCCGATGGGGGAGCCGCGCACATGGCAGCGACTATTCGCGCTTTGAAAAAGGCCTTACCGGAGTCAAGCATTGAAGTTTTGGTCTCGGATATTAAGGGTAAACACTCGGATATAGAAACTGTTTTAGAGGCCGGTCCGGATGTTTTGGCCCATAATGTGGAAATGCCGAAAGAACTCTACCGAAGTGTGCGTCCACAAGCCATTTATGAGCGAAGCCTGGACGTTTTGGATTATGCTAAAAAACGAAAACCCGATGTTTTGACCAAAACCGGTTTTATGCTGGGTTTGGGAGAAGACGATGCCATGATAGCAGAGCTGCTGGAGGATCTTGTTAAAGTCCGAGTAGACATTGTGACCATCGGTCAGTATTTACCGCCAAGTCCGCAGCATGCGCCCTTACAGCGTTACGTCTCGCCGGATGAATTTGCATCCTACGCTCGATTGGCTGAGGAACAGGGTATCCCTTTCGTTGTGAGCACACCTTTGGTTCGCAGTTCCTATCGTGCCGCTGAAGCGCTCGAGGCTCTTCGGGGAAAAGAAGCATGATTTACATCGAAAGCGATTCCACGGACGCTTACTATAATTTCGGACTTGAATATTATCTTTGCGAAGTTGCTCCCAGAGACGAGCTTGTTTTTTTACTCTGGAGAACCGAACCTACATTATTGATCGGGAAATACCAAAATCCTTACGAAGAAGTCAACCTGAATTACGCTCGGGGCAAGGGGATTCACCTGGTCAGAAGGCTTTCCGGCGGAGGGACGATTTTTACGGATTTGGGCGGCTGGCAATTCAGTTTTATAGACCCGCGCGGTGATGAGACCATCCGCTTTGAAGAATACATTGAGCCGGTCGTTGTCGCTTTACGCGATATGGGCGCTGACGTCAGCTTTACGGGTCGAAACGATTTATTGCTGGCCGGTAAAAAAATTTCAGGTAATGCTCAATACAAACTGGCCGGCCGCACGGTGCATCATGGCTCATTACTTTTTGCCACTAATCTTGAAGATTTGACGCTCGCGACCAAAGTAAATGCCGGTAAAATTCAATCCAAAAGCATACAATCCGTCCGCGATCGTGTTGGCAATATTTCAGATTATTTAGAAGAAAAAATGAGCCCGGAAAGATTTAAAGAGGAGCTTTTAAAACGTCTGACTACGGGTACCGTTGAGTATCTGGCAGAAGAAGAGAAAGCGGAAGTCGAAAAATTAGCCGACTTGCATTTCCGTAGCCGTGAGGCGATTTATGGCAAAACCCCTCGCTTTACCAATGAGCGTGAAAAACGCTTCTCTTCAGGGCTTATTAAAGTTTTTCTGGATATTCACAAGGGAAAAATACGAGAGATAAAGTTTTCAGGTGACTATTTCGCCTCCGCGGATTTTGAATTGATCGTTCCAGCTTTGACGGATTGTTCCTACGATACGGAAGCCGTGCGGTCGGCCTTGGCCGGACAGGTGCCGGAAGGTGCAATTTACGGGGTTTCGCATGAAGAGTTGGCACATCTGATTGTCGGACCTTGACTTACGAACTCCATTTTTTCATTGCGTGACATTTTTTTAATGGCTGCTTCGCGGCGCAGGGCGGCGGTTTTATCGGGAAAGCATTCCAAGTACACCATCTCCACGGGTAGCCGTGATCGGGTATATTTCGAGCCCTTTCCGCTTTGATGTGCTTTGAGGCGTTTTTCCGGGTCTGTAGTCCAACCCGTGTAGAAGCTATCATCCGCACAACGCAAAATATATACAAAGTTGATTTCTGCCATATCTTTGCCAATCCTGTCTGAGGTAAAATGATGAGCATATTTTAACACTCCAGGAGGTTGAGGACATGAAGATACAAGTTTGGGTCGATTACAGCTGTCCTTATTGCTATATAGGTAAAAAAATTTTTGAGACCGCTCGTGCCGCCTTACCGGGTCGTGATTTTGACTTGGAATTGATGAGTTTTCAGTTGAATCCGAATTTGATGTATCAAGGGGATACGGTGCTTCAGTATCTGGCTAAGACCTATAAGCTCAGCATGGAAGAGGCGAGGGCTAAAAATCTACACAGCGAAAAATTCGCGGCACATGTCGGGCTGGAAATTAATAATGAAACAGCAAAAATGACCAATACGAGGGACGCACACCGTGTTTTTCAGATGGCCAAGCGCCTTGGCAAGAGTCTGGATTTTGGTCAGGCTAAGGGTCAGGGCCTGACGCAAGGTCAGGATTTTGGTTTGAATTTTGGTTTTGGTGATGGTTTTTATTTTAGTTTTGGCGCTTTTGTGTTTGATCGCATTCAACGGGCCTATTTCGCAGAGGGTGCACTGATCAGTGATCACGAGACCTTGGCCACCTTGGCTGCCGACTGCGGTATGGAGAGAGCCGCGGTTTTGGAGATGCTTAGGACGGAGCAGTTTCACGCTGAAGTTCAGAAGGAACACGATTTGGCCGTTGAAAAGCAAATTCAGTATGTGCCCCATTTTGTTCTACCTTCCGGTGATTTCATCGAGGGCGTTTTGAGCGTAAGAAGATTAACGGAGTGGCTGGAACAGGCGTAAGAAAGAGGATGCTGAGTCCGAATCAGGATCCGAATCCGAATTGGAATCGGGAAGTCGAAGCTGGATCAGGATCAGAATCGGAATCAGAATCAGGATCAGGATCAGAATCAGGATCAGGATCAGAATCGGAATCGGAATCAGAATCAGGAAGTCTTGGCCTTGTTTTTTTCATACAGATACTAAAATCGGATTGGCCTGACTCATACAGACGTAAAAACGATCCATCTTGGAAAAAATTTTCGACGGTATGAGTTCAGGATTTAAGGGCAGGAGCTCAAACACTTCGACGACACCTCACAGCTCGACTTTTTGGCCATCCGAGTGTCACATTTCGATAAAAATGATGCTTAACTAGAAGAAAAAGTCGTTTGTGCCGACTTATTTTATAAAACTTTAGCTGAACGACTCGTACAGACGTAAAAACGATCCATCTTGGCAAAAATTTTCGACGGTATGAGTTCAGGATTTAAGGGCAGGAGCTCAACACCCGAAGGACGCTTTCTCCATCTGTACGAATAAGGTCCCTTCAAGGGGCCTTAATAAGGTTCTGTACATAGTTTTTGATTATGCTGCAACCCACGTTCGGTTAAACGCTACATTCTAAGCGCCAGCTCAGAAGCTACACGCACTTACTCTTTCCAATGCTCGACATAAGCGGCTACGTTTTGAGCAGCAATCGTACCGTCAGACGCAGCGGTTGTGATTTGACGCAGCGCCTTGGCATTGACATCACCCGCAGCATAGATGCCCGGGATATTGGTGCTCATATCGGCATTCGCTTTGATAAAACCTTCCTCATTGAGCATACCGTCAAATTTAAGGAAAGAAGTGTTGGCATCCAAGCCTATTAAAGGGAAGACACCGTCACATTCGATTTCCATCGTTTCGTTTTCGTCCTTACTGCTCACCAATTGGACAGACTTGACCATGCCGTCTTCGCCAACAATCTCAACGGGCTTATAGTTCTTAATCCATTCAATCTTCGGATTGGCCAACAGTTCACTTTGCGTTGTCTTATCAGCGCGAGAGACATCGCGACGAGTAACTACCTTGACTTCACTGGCAAAACGCGTCATGTACAGGGCATCTTCAAAGGCCGTATTACCTCCACCCAAAATAACAACTTTGCGATTGCGGAAGAATGCCCCGTCACAAACGGCACAATAGGAAAGACCCAAGCCATAGTATTCTTTTTCCCCGGGAATGCCGAGTTTACGTTCAACCGTACCTGAGGCAATAATGACAGCTTTGCTTCGGTAAGTTTTATCGTCACAGACGACTTCCTTCCAGGCTCCCAGGTCTCTGATCTCAGATACCTCCGCCATGATATGCTCGGCTCCGAAGGCGGTACTGTGAGCGAACATCTTTTCAGAAAGCTCGGGACCGGAAATGATTTCATAGCCGGGCCAGTTCTCAACGCTCGGTGTGAGGACCATTTTTCCGCCCGGTACACCTTTTTCAATCATCAAGGTTTTTAATTCCGCTCTGGTTGTGTAGACGGCGGCAGTCATGCCCGCAGGGCCTGCTCCGATAATAATGACATCATATGTATTATTCATAAATTCACCTTATTTATTAAAACTATATTTTGGCTAAATAAAATAACCATTGCAAAAAGTATAAGTGATAAGAGCCTTTTTGACAAAAGGATTACATTTCAAATAAATCGAACAATCGTTCTTGACAAGCCGGAAGCAAAAAAGATAAGATTTAAACAGAACAAACGTTTTCCAATTAAGAAAGAGGTCAAGGCTATGTTGAATTTGTTATTTGCAGTCTATATTTGTTTAATCCCCTTATTGATGATTTGGGGATTGGGTATAAGCCTTCATCTGAATTTTGTAGATAAAATTAAAGAGTCTTGGCGTGATAAAAAGCTGGAAAAGAGGCCGATAGCTTCTCGTAAAGTAGCGGCTAATATGAAGCGCAGAGTGGAAAAGGAAGAACGCTTAGCCTCTTTTCGTCAAGTTGAGATGAATCTTTCAGCGATACGAAAGGCGGAGTTTTATAACATAGAAGGCTTAAAAAGCAGAAAACTTAGTTTTTTCCCGGGATGTGGACTTCAAGTGCTCACAGAAGAATGTGCTAAGTCGAATCTAAGAAGCGAACGTTTTGCCGGATAGAGGGACACCAAAGCGATGACAGATAAGCTAGCGAATAGCGCATGCCAAATCAACAACGAATAAGCAAGCAAGTGGTGGAGAATTTAAGCGAGGTGATCTTTGATGAAAAGATCCATCTCATTTTCAAACAATTCACGATGCTCGGCGAATCCGCGCACATGAGCGGAGCCGGGCGCTATGACTAACTTCTTAGGCGTTCTTGTTAAGGAGAAAAGTTCTTCACCCATGTGAAGAGGAACGCGCAGATCTTGATCGCCGTGAAAATAGAGAATGGGGTAGAGGGCATCTTTCACATGACTGTGTGGATTGGCGAGGCGCAGATCTATCCCTGTACGCCATT
The DNA here is from genome assembly GCA_964345665.1 of uncultured Oscillospiraceae bacterium. Taxonomy (GTDB): domain Bacteria; phylum Bacillota; class Clostridia; order Saccharofermentanales; family Fastidiosipilaceae; genus JAXGQD01. The sequence goes on along the minus strand of CAYFRY010000033.1, from coordinate 4,756 downwards.
TAATGAAAGAACTGACCGGCGGTATGATGAGTTTCACGAGAGTACGACGGACTTTACCCTGATAACTATCTAGAGTGACCTCTTCAAGTGAGGTAAATCCCGAGTCGGCGATGATAAGACGAATCTTATCCATTTTTTTATTTGATAGTTTCAAAACGGTAGAGGCGCCCATAGACCAGCCTACCCATACAATATCTTCTACATCGGGACTAAGGCGATAGACTTCCCTTGTCCATAACTCAAGGTCTTTGCATTCCACACTTGACATACCGATGTATTGACCCTCGGAGTAACCGTGACTGCGTTGGTCCAACATAAGCACATTGAAGCCGCGTTCGTGAAAATAGCGTGTGTATAGAGCAATCACACCGATATGATCGCTATAACCGTGGCAAATAATAGCCGTTCGAGTCGAGTTTTTTCCATCCGTACTGGACTCCAAATACCAAGCATGAAGTTTCAAGCCATCAAAACTCTTTATAAATTGATGCTCGAATTGCTCCGCATGACGGCCGAACCAAACGGCGCCGGGGAAATCATCACGAATGTACCTTTGAACATCTTTAGCGATGTGATCGGCAGGAACATCGGGATTTGGCTGATTAGGCAGGCGCGAAATTGAAGTTTTGGTCACATAGAGTGAAATTAAATAGAGGACCAAAAGTTGAGCCGATATAAAAAGGAGAAAAGTGAAGGCCAAAAAAACAATTTTGTCTGTTTGTGTAAAAGTTAATAGCATATCCGTTTGAGTAAACATTAAAAGCATATCGTTTCCTAGTTTCAAGCGCTGAGGCTTATTTATTTGCCTTACTTGTGATTTGACGCTGCAGAACGGTCACACTAAGTTTTGCAAGGCATGCGATAAAAAACATTTTAGCAAAAGACACCATAACTTGCAGTTCGGTTTTTAACAAACTTGAGTGCCACGCAAATATAAAAACATGGTAGAATAAGCAAAATATTATGTTAATCCATTCACTAGGGAGGTTGCTTGCATGGCTATTATTTTCGAACAGGAGTCGCGCACATTTAGTGAGTTCCTATTGGTTCCCAACTTGACTGAAAAACACTGTATACCTGAAAACGTTTCTCTCAAGACACCGGTGGTGCGTTTTAAAAAGGGTGAAGAGCCCAAATTTTCTATGAACATCCCCATGACTTCGGCCATCATGCAAGCCGTTTCCGACTCGGGTTTGGCGATTGCGCTGACCAGAAGCGGCGGCCTTTCCTTCATCTTCGGTTCCCAGACGGTAGAGTCTCAAGCGGAAATGGTGAAGGCGGTTAAAAAGTTTAAAGCAGGTATCGTGGTTTCCGATACTAACCTGACCCCGGAAGATACTTTAAAAGAAGTGCTCGAAATCAAACGCCGCACAGGTCACTCCACTATCTCTGTCACACACGACGGCAGCTCCAACGGTAAACTGCTCGGTCTGATTACCTCCAGAGATTATCGTGTCAGCCGTATGGATCCCGACACCAAAGTCAAAGATTTCATGCGTCCCCTGGACCAGCTGATTGTCGGCAGAGACGGGATTACCCTCAGTGAAGCCAACGACATCATTTGGGACAACAAACTTAATCAGCTTCCGATATTGACAGAAGACGGCCACTTGGTCGGCCTGGTTTTCAGAAAAGACTATGAGCAGCATAAAGAGAATCCTATGGAACTCCTGGATGCGAAAAAAAGTCTGATTGCAGCGGCTGGTATCAACACCCGTGACTATGCGACAAGAATCCCCGCCCTGGTTGAAGCGGGGGTGGACATCATTTGTATTGACTCTTCCGATGGTTTTTCAGAATGGCAAAAAGACACCATCGCGTGGAGTAAAGAACACTATCCTGACTTGCCCATTGGTGCGGGGAACGTGGTTGACGAGGAAGGTTTCCGCTATCTGGCGGATGCCGGGGCCGATTTTATCAAGGTCGGTATTGGTGGCGGCTCGATTTGTATCACACGCGAACAAAAAGGTATTGGCGTCGGTCAGGCCTCCTCGGTTATGGCCG
>CAYFRY010000033.1:0-2742 GCA_964345665.1 uncultured Oscillospiraceae bacterium | reverse complement strand
GGCCGTGGCGAAAGCACGTGATAAATATGCGGAAGAAACCGGTGATTACATTCCCATTTGCTCTGACGGCGGTATAGTTTACGACTACCACATGGCCTTGGCTTTGGCGATGGGTGCGGATTTCTTGATGTTGGGACGTTATTTTGCCCGTTTTGATGAATCGCCGACCAGAAAACTTTTGGTAAACGGTTCTTATGTTAAAGAATATTGGGGTGAAGGATCTAACCGCGCACGTAATTGGCAACGCTACGGTCACAGCGAAAACGAGCAAGGCCTTGCTTTTGAGGAAGGTGTGGACTCTTATGTGCCCTATGCGGGTAGCCTGAAAAATAATCTGAACGCTACATTAGCGAAGGTTAAAGCGACCATGTGCTCCTGTGGTGCCGTCTCTATTCCTGAGTTCCATGAGAAGGCCCGATTGGTTCGTGTTTCGGCGACCAGTATTGTTGAGGGCGGTGCCCACGACGTTATTGCTAAAGAAAGTGAGCGCAGGCCTTAAGTTTAAGTCTTAACGTTTTGAAGGCTCGGTGACAATAACCGGGCCTTTGATTGTATAAGAAGAGAACTTGTGGTAAATTATTGGCTTGAAAATGCTTTTGCCAAAGTAAAAGCGAAGATAGGATGGTACAAAGATGGCTGACAAAACATTTGAAATGACGCTGGCGGATGTAAACCGCCTTAAAGAAGAATTGGATATGCGTAAAGTGACGAAGCGTCAGGAAGTGGCTGAGCGTATTAAAGTGGCCCTTTCTTTTGGTGATTTGTCTGAAAACTCCGAATACGATGATGCGAAACAAGTGCAGGCGGAAAATGAGGCGCGTATTGCGGAAATCGAAGAGCTTTTAAAAAACGTTAAGGTCATTGACGAGGAAGATATCTCAACGACAACCGTCGCCGTCGGCTCCTCTATTACCCTGAAAGATGAAGAGACCGGCGAAAGCGTCAGCTACATTTTGGTAAGCCCGCAGGAAGAAGACATTCTGGACGGTAAGATCTCCACCGCCTCTCCCGTCGGTCAAGCGGTCATGGGTAAAAAACGCAACGCAACCATCAGAGTGACTTCACCGAGCGGTATTTTTAAATATAAATTGACTAAAATCGCTAAACCGAAGGCTTAATCGGCGAGCGGTATGGAAAAATCTAGCCGCCCGCGTTCGGGCGGCTTTTTGATAAAAAGGGGAAGAAAAGTGAAGCCAAATCAATCGGAAAAACAGGGACAAGAACAACAAGCACCGGAATTGAATATGAACGAGCAGATGCAGATTCGTCTTAAAAAACTCGAAGATCTGCAGGCACAAGGAAAAGATCCCTTTGAAGAACTGCATTACGAGCTCAGTCACCATGCCGCTGAAATCAGCGAAAATTTTGAAGCGCTTGAAGGGCAAAACGTCAAACTGGCCGGCCGTCTGATGAGCAAGCGCGGAATGGGGAAAGTCAGTTTCTGTGATTTGGCGGATAAGAGTGGCAGCATCCAGCTCTTTACCAAGATCGATAATTTGGGAGAAGAGGCCTATGCTTCTTGGCAAAACTTAGACATCGGCGACTGGGTCGGTATCGAAGGTGAAGTCATGCGTACACAGCGTGGCGAGATTTCGGTACGCACAAGTGCTTACACTCTTTTGGCCAAGACCTTGCGTCCTTTGCCGGAGAAATACCATGGTCTGAAAGACACCGATACACGCTACCGTCAGCGTTACCTTGATTTGATTATGAATCCGGATGTGAAGGGGGCATTTACCAAACGCAGTCTCATCATTCGTACGATTCGTAATTACCTTGACAGTCTCGGCTTTTTGGAAGTTGAAACCCCGATTCTGAACGTCATCCCCGGGGGAGCCACAGCCAGGCCCTTTATCACGCACCACAATGCCCTGGATATCGACTTGTTTCTCCGCATTGCGCCTGAGCTCTACCTCAAGCGCCTGATTGTCGGCGGTATGGAACGCGTCTATGAGATCGGCCGCCAGTTCCGTAACGAGGGCCTCTCCGTCCGTCACAACCCCGAGTTTACTTTACTTGAACTTTACCAGGCTTATACCGATTACAAAGGCATGATGGAGATTACCGAAAACATCATCGCCGTCTGCAGTGATGCGGTGAACAAGAGCCGTAAGGTCAGCTGGCAGGGTGTTGAACTGAATCTTGAGCCGCCATTCCGCCGCCTCAGCATGCGCGACGCCGTTTTGGAATATGCGGGCATCGATTTCTATGAAGTCAAGAGCGACGAAGAAGCTTTTGCCTTGGCTAAAGAGCACAAGATTGAACTTCAGCCCGGCTGGCATAAAGGTGACGTCTTTAATGCTTTCTTCGAGGAGTACTGTGAAGACAAGCTCGTGCAGCCGACCTTTATTTATGACTACCCCATCGAGGTTTCCCCTCTGACCAAGAAGAACCCCGGCATGGACGAGATTACCGAACGCTTTGAACTCTTTATTTGTGGCAAAGAATTCGCCAACGCTTATTCCGAGCTGAACAACCCCGTTGATCAGCGTGAACGTTTTGCCATGCAAATGGCCAAACGCGAAGCCGGCGACGACGAAGCCAACACGCTGGACGAAGATTTCTGCGTCTCTCTCGAATACGGCATGCCTCCCACGGGCGGTATGGGTATGGGCATCGACCGTATGGTTATGCTTCTTACGGACGCTGCGTCGATTAGAGACGTGTTGCTTTTCCCCACTATGAAGCCCAAGAAACAATGAGTTCGGTAATTTTCGAATGGTTAAAAAATTACGATAAGAC
>CAYFRY010000032.1:0-11090 GCA_964345665.1 uncultured Oscillospiraceae bacterium | reverse complement strand
GTGCGTACGTCTAAAATAATAAGTGCTTCACCACTGTCCATGCGCTCTAGCGCCTCTTCATGAGTGATTCTTAAATAGGTTCCCATATTTATATTTTGCTCCTTACTCTCGGTACTTACGCTTCCCTCGTAGGAGTCGGCCTTGGTTGAAGCATTTGCCGGATTGCTGCGGAGTGTTTCACGTTCATTTGCATTTCCGGAAGAAATTGCGCAGGCACACAGGCTTAGGCTCATAAAAAGAGCACCTAAGAAAGGGAGAAACAAGAAATTGTATTTTTTATCCATTATTTTTCCTCGCTTTAAAGCGGTACAATCCGATAACCATGTATAATCCATGAGGATTATCATCTTTACAAAATATCATAAAACAAATTAGTCAGAGAAAAATATGAGGAGATTGTTAAATGAAAAAAGTATTTTCAAAAGTATGGTTTCTCGCCTTGTCCCTGAGTCTTGTGCTCAGTTTAGTCGCCTGTGACGGGATGACCGAAAAACGTGTGAGCGGTAAGAACGGCGTTTCTGCGATCGCCTCTTCAAAGTGGACTCAGGTGGTTACGGAAGAGGATCTCAAGGCGCTTTTTGATTCAGAAGATGCGTATGTAGAAGACATAGTCTTGGCTTTGGCCAATGACAAGGGGAACCGCGGTTATTTAATCGTTGAAACCGTTTATCCCGAAGAAGAAGTGGCTAACCTCAAGGCAGTTTACACTCCTTATCTCAACCAACCTGAGCAACTTTCCGCTGCCGAGGAGGAAATGAGGTCGATTTTTATGACAGAGCGCGAAATTGAGCAGATCACTCCGCTCATTAAGGGCGAGACACTGACCGAAGATCAAGAGCTCTATTTTAATCAGGAATTGGTTTTGCAGGGATATCTCTATAACATGTCAAATGACCCTGCTTATCCTATTACTTTAGATAAAATTACTGACGTTCAAATCAACGGTCAGAGAGTTCAGGTTGCTGAACACACTTATTCTAATACGCTGGGAACAAAAATCAGACAATTGGACGCGGTTTTGCTTTCCGGTCAGCAGTATTATTCTATTGCTATGTGGGATTCGGATGAAGACTTTAATAAGAACCGTGAGGACTTTATGAAAGTCTTACAGAGCATCGAAGTCGGTGGAGCAGAGGCTGCTAAATAAATCGTAAATAAATCATTTTGAAAAAGCATAGCTGCGTAAAAAGGGCCGTTTCCTGAAGGAGCGGTCTTTTTTGCAGTCGGTAGTGTGTGAATGAAACTTTGGATTGACCGGCGTTTTATCTTTCCACGTAAGGCAGTGGTTTACTGCTTTAATAGACGAAGAGCTGCCTCCGTTTTAGAGGCAGCTCCTGAAATAAATACCGGAACTCTTATATCTTCTGTGTGGATTATGCGTGTAGCTTCAGCGCGCTGACATACTGTTTTACCGCGCCTGCGCCGCTGTAGATTTGGCTTTCTCCGTTGCGGTCGGTCACGACCAGGGTAGGTGCTTGGCGGATACCGAAGCGTTGGCTGAGATTCGCCTGTTCCTCCGCGTCAACCGTTTCGTAGACGAGGTCGGCTTGATTGAGCATATTTATGGCCAGCTTGCAGTTAGGGCAAGTTTTAGTGGTAAAGAGCAGACGTCCTGCACCTGTACCGGGCTGTTCTTCTTCGGCATGTTCGACCGCTATGTACTGATCAACCACATCCATTTCAGCCAGCTCAACTTCAGGGGTATCGGAAGCGACTGCAAAAGAATGTGCGTCCGATGCGACCTTGGTATAAGCCTTACGCTCTTTGTACTCTTGTGTTTTTCCCTCATTCCAGTTTTGGACGGGACGGTAGTAACCGGTGATGCGACTATAGACTTCAGCCTTGTCACCACAATACGGGCAACGGAATTGCTCACCGACAAGGTAGCCGTGGTTGGCACAAATGGAGTAGGTCGGTGACATCGTATAGTACGGCAGCTTGTAGTTTTCGGCAATCTTACGAATCAGGGTTGCGGCCGCTTTCCAGTCGGGAAGTTTCTCACCCAGGAAGGCATGGAAGACGGTACCTGAGGTGTAGAGCGTTTGTAGGTCGTCTTGAATATCCAGGGCGGCGAAGATGTCTTCCGTGTAGTCTACGGGCAAATGTGAGCTGTTGGTGTAGTAAGGCGTATCGCCCGGCTCGGAAGCGGTAATGATGCCCGGGAAGCGTTTGATGTCATGCTTAGCCAGTCGGTAGGTCGTGGATTCGGCGGGTGTGGCTTCGAGGTTGAAGAGGGCACCGTACTCTTCCTGATAGAGGGAGAGGCGTTCACGCATATGGTTCAAGACGTCCTTGGTAAAGTTTTGGGTTTCGGGATTGGTCAAATCTTTACCGAGCCACTTCGCGTTAAGACCTACTTCGTTCATACCGATTAAACCGATCGTGGAGAAGTGATTATCAAAGCTGCCCAAGTAGCGTTTGGTATAAGGATAGAGACCTTCTTCCAAGAGGCGAGTGATAATCTTTCTCTTGATGTCCAAAGACCTGGCAGAAACATCCATGATATGGTCGAGGCGTTTATAGAAATCCGCTTTACTTTTCGCCAAATAAGCAATACGGGGCATATTGATGGTAACCACGCCCACAGAGCCCGTACTTTCTCCGCTACCGAAGAAGCCACCGGATTTACGGCGCAGTTCGCGCAGGTCCAAACGTAGACGGCAACACATGCTGCGTACGTCGGAGGGCTCCATATCGGAGTTAATGTAGTTAGAAAAATAGGGTGTACCGTATTTCGCCGTCATTTCAAAGAGCAGTTTGTTGTTCTCCGTTTCGGACCAGTCAAAGTCACGGGTGATGGAGTAGGTGGGGATGGGATATTGGAAACCGCGGCCCTCCGCATCGCCCTCAATCATGATTTCGATGAAGGCACGGTTGACCATATCCATTTCTTTCTTACAGTCTTTGTAGCAGAAGTCCTGTTCTTTGCCACCCACAATACAAGGAAGGTCAGCCAAGTCGGCCGGTACGGTCCAATCCAATGTGATATTGGAGAAGGGAGCCTGCGTCCCCCAACGGGAAGGTGTATTGACACCGAAGACAAAGGACTCAATGGCTTGTTTGACTTCTTTATAGCTCAGCTTGTCTACTTTAACGAAGGGTGCAAGGTAGGTATCAAAAGAGGAGAAGGCCTGCGCGCCCGCCCATTCATTCTGCATGATGCCGAGGAAGTTAACCATTTGATTGCAAAGTGAAGATAAGTGTTTCGCAGGTGCAGAAGTAATCTTACCGGGAATACCGCCTAATCCTTCCTGAATCAGCTGTTTCAGGGACCAGCCGGCGCAGTAGCCGGTCAGCATGGAAAGGTCATGGATGTGGATGTCGGCGTTTCGGTGTGCCTGAGCAATTTCGTCATCGTAAATTTCAGAGAGCCAATAGTTGGCGGTAATCGCACCGGAGTTGGAAAGAATCAAGCCGCCGACGGAGTAGGTAACCGTCGAGTTCTCTTTAACACGCCAGTCGGTGACTTTGACGTAACTGTCCACAATTTCTTTGTAATCCAGAAGGGTGGACTTCATATTTCTCAGTTTTTCACGCTGACGACGATAAAGAATATAGGCTTTCGCGACATCGGCATAACCGCATTGTACCAATACGTTTTCTACGCTGTCCTGAATGTCTTCAACCTCAATTTGATTATTAACGATTTTGGGTTCAAAATCGGACGTAACTTTAAGCGCCAGCAAGTCGATAATGCTGTCGTGATAGTTTTTTTCTTGAGCGTCAAAAGCCTTTTTAATGGCGTCACTTATCTTCGTGATATTGAAAGCCTCACTTGCGCCGTTGCGTTTTGTAACGTGGAACATGATGTTAAACTCCTCTTAAAATCTCTTTAGGTGCTTTCTAGTTAATCATATTGGCTAAGAAGAAACAAGGGTAAAAACTGCATATTGTGTTTCAATTCTCTTACAAAACACAACATATAGATATTTCGCTTGCTTTTGAACTTTTTGGAGAAAAAAGGGAAAAGCGTGAAACCATCGCTTTTCCCCGTAAGGTTTATGGTGACTTGTTGTCATGACAATTAGCGGTAGTAGAACCCTGTCAACTTCAATTGTTTCGTGAAAGAGAGGGTGTAGGTTGCCGTTCGCAGAGCGTATTTGACCTTAACAGTAGCTACGGCAAAATCTTCACCGCTACTCTTGTCTTTGTGACCGCTCCACGATAGGGAGGTGATTTCTTCAAATGCTCCACATTCATCCAAGGCCTCATAAGCGGTTTTGAGAACCTCGTCAGTCAAAGCGGTTTTGAGAAGCGCCGTTGATTCGTTTAAGAGCGTCTCACTATCCTTTTGGTTAAAGAGGGTGATGATCTCTTCTGCCTTCAGCGTCAACTCTTTTTCGTCGAATCCTTCTGCGAGTTTGGTAGACCCGCATGCGTTTAAAACAAGTATCAACAGAAGTATGACGGCAAGGAAAGTCTGTTTTTTAGCTTTCATTTTTTCTCCTTTCTCAGCCTAGCCGCGCAAAACAGCGTTCGGATGAACCTGTTTCACTTCTTGAAAGAGCCGCTTCATTTCTTCTTCGCAGTAGCCGTGTAAGGCCATCTCGCGATGTGGATCTTCGACATTGAGGCGCTTGCGCAAGACATCACCGGAATCTTTGTAAGCTTGCAGGGCATAAAGAGGTGCCGGTTTCAAGTACTCCGCCAGTTCTCGGAGTTCCCTTTCACCGTGAAAGTTCTTAAGGACGGTCGTTCTGAACTCGTAGTCCACACGACCCTCCATCAGAAAAGCAATGGATTCTTCTATCGGACGCGTATCAAAACCGGGAAGCCCCACCGTTTCCGGGTAACGCTCCAAGCTGTTTTTTACATCCATAGCTACATAGTCAATGTCACCTGACTGTACCAGTTTTTTTAACTCGGCCGGAAAACTTCCGTTGCTGTCCAACTTGACCAAATACCCGAGCCCCTTAATCCTTTTGATGAATTCTGATAGACCGAGCTGCAGGAGTGGTTCTCCTCCACTTATACAAACCGCGTCCAAAAGCCCCTGACGTTTTTTAAGAAAAGCGAAGAAATCCTCTTCTCGAAGGCTTTCAACCTCCCCCGGCTTGAGCACAAGCGACGCATTATGACAAAACGGACAACGCATATTACAACCCGGCGTAAAAAGTGTACAAGCCGTTTTTCCGGGATAGTCCAACAAGGTCAGTTTTTGTAGTCCTGCAATACGCATGCTTAAATCATCCACCTATCCGCATCCATAGCCTTGACCTTTCCTTGACAGAATTACTTGTCGTTCAGGCTATCTTCATCGTTCTTGTTTTTACGTGTTTTAAGGATAATCAGAAGAATGGCAAAAACAAGCAGACCTGCACCGATTATGTAAGGCCAGAAATCTGCACGTTCGCCCGTGCAAGGCAGGCAAAACAAAGTTTTTATGAACATGACCGGATTCATCATCGTTTACACTCCTTGTGAAAAGTTTGAATCTTACCTTTTGAGTATAACTCAAAATAAAAAAGAGCGCCTCCGAAGAAACGCTCTGTACCGAAAATAAACGGGCTTAAGATGCTGCGAGCTCCACTTTTGCCAATAATAAGTCAAGAACATTTTGGATTAAGGTGGCCTGTTTCAAATAATTTTTACCATAGCGTTGAATGAAGAGGTCCAAGTTCTCGGCCCCCAAAATTTTCTTGAAGTGCTCGGCGACCTCTTCTTCCGTCACTTGGATGTCCTCTTTTTCGGCGATGGCCTGCATCACCAGGCTATATTTAGCGGCACGCGTATTGTTTTCCAGATGTTTTTCTTTCAGAGCTTCACGTGTTTCCACACCTTCCATCATGGTAATCAGTTGCTCGAGTTGCACCCCATAAGAAGCGGCCTGCATCTCGTAGTAAGAGAACATGGATTTTTCTTGGTAATCCAACAACTCTTGAGGAATTTGGATGAAGTTCGAATTTTCAACCAGATATTCTTGGAGAAAGGCGGTGAGCTGTGTTTTTTGCATGTAATCGAAGACGCCTTGCTTCATCTCGTCTACGGTTTTCCAGCCATTCGCCGCTTCGAAATTCTCTGCCACATAAGCGTCCGTGAGCTCTGGCGTGACATACTCCACGATGTGATTCACAGAGATGGCAAAAACGGCGTCCTTACCCGCCAGTTCCTGATTGCCGTAGTCTTCGGGGAATGTGACTTCGATATCGAATTTTTCGCCGGGCTTATGGCCGATGAGCTGCTCTAAAAAGTCATCGATGTATTGGGTGACGCCGAGGGTCACTTCAGTCCCGTAACCGCCGGTGCTTCCGCCTTCAAATTCAACACCGTCTATGCTGCCCACGTAATCTATATTGACGGTATCGCCGTCTTCAATGGCGCGATCTGTGATTTGTTCGGCCGTCTTGGCTGAATCTAAATAATTATCGATTTCAGCTTGGACCTGCTCGTCCGTAACTTCATGCCTGTCGAGGGGAAGCGTGATTTCAGCATACTCGGCCGGCTCAACCATGTCGCTTGCCTTGACACCTTCCCAAAAACCGCTTTCATCTATGTTTTGGCTGTAGTCGAAGGGCTCAGGCAGCTCGATATTGAGAGCGGATTCGCCACTTCCGCTTTCTTCCGTAAGGCTGCTTTCTGTGCTTGTTGCACTTTCCGTGCTCATGCTTTCGTTAGCGCTACTGCTACAGGCCGCAGCAGAGGTGACGAAGAGGCTTAGTACTAAAGCGATAAGCAAGGTTTTAAACATTTTATTTTTCATTAATAACTCCTCTTACAGAATCTCTTTCGGAACAGTTTAACCGATTTTCTGATTTTAGTGTCGATTTTGCCTGAATTGTTCATATTTCGGGTGGTCAGGAGAAGATGAAGCGCCCTTCCTAAAAGCCTTGACCCATAAAGTGTGGAGAACGTGTGACTTTGTATGCAAACAGCAGACAAGCCAAAGTGCCAAGACGCCATAATAAAGGAAAGCACTTGTAGATGAAGAAATGCGCCAAAGGAGGAACAGGACGATGAACGGCACAGAATGTTGCATGAAATGCGGAGCACAGAACCCGGAGCATAGGCCGAACTTTATTGCTGTAAATGTTCATGTGAACCAAACGGTTACCCGATCCGGAAGAAAATAGATTACGCACACAACAACGACCGAATCGTTTGCCGGAGCTGAAAAGTATATAGTGTGTGATGAGTGTATCAAAAAGAAACGCTTGCGTTTTTCTATTCAGGAAGCTTTGGCAGGTTTTGTAGGAGCTGTGTTTCTCATTATGCTGTTTGCATTAACGTTACTTAAAAACGCTACCTTTAACAAACATGCGGCTCTTATTTTTACGGGTAGTCTTCTTATCGGAATGGTTGTCAGCATAATTGTGTATATTGTTTCTATGAAAAAAGAGATGCCCTTTATTGCGGCCATGCTTCTGCAAAAGACCAAAAAGCAGGCGGGTGTAGGAAACGCCCTGGTCTTGGTACCCATGGATCAGAGGCTTTATGTATCGAAAAAGACCGGCTATCCGGATTTAGAAATATTTAAAAGTAAAACAGGGCTGAAAACAGAAGTAGGGCTTACTATTTTTACTCAATTTATTATTACCGGTTTAGGAGACCTTCTGAATATTAATGTGTCGCAGAATACACAAGCCCCTGCTCCTTTGGGTACGACTGCACCGGTAAAGACACCCGACTCCCTATTGGAGGACAGCGTGAATCAACTTGTCACATTATATAAAAAATCGCCGGGGGGCTACCTGCGGGCGAACGCTACAGAACTAAGGCAAATAGGCATCCATCTTAACGGGGCCGGCGGGATGGCTCTTATGCTTCAGGCACACGAGCGCTTTGCGGCACGAAATCCTAACACGGCCAGGAACCTGGAGATGATGTGGGACGGAATTGGTGAATGGAGGGGTTGAGCGAAGCGGAAATCTATTTCAAGGCAGATGAATTTCTGCCGGAGAAGTCCAAAGACATCACGATTATTTTGGAGCGTAGAGGCCTTAGTGAAAAGATGTGAGCACGAAGTACAATCGTAAAGGCCGTGATTCGCACCGTCGTAAAATGAGCCGCACCCCATTGAGGATAAAATTTACGTCTGTACCAGGGATATCATAATAGTATCACTAAAAGCTAAAAGCCCCTGAAATAGGGAGTTGGGCTTAGGGATTTACGGAAAAAAGTAAATTTTTGACCGACTCTCTTCAAGCGGAGGTAAAAAGAGACCAGTCACTATCAAGCGTAGGTGCTTGTAGTGGCTGGTCTTTTCCTTCAACTAACACATTCAACAGCATCGTCATCTCTAATGCCTTTGTAAAATTTGCATAAGGCAATATGAAGATTCTTAATTTCGTCAAAATTTTTCTCTTCAGACAAGTCGGCAAGATTAAACTTTCTGCATAAATTTAAATCTTGATAAGACAAAGAATACTTCTTAATAAATTCTTCTTTGATTTGCTCATCATTATCCAAATAGCCGAGCCTATCTTCAGAATCTGAGAAATTTGGATCTATTAATGTTTCTCTATACAAATCTACTATGATTGGCTTAACCAGTCTCTGCACTCTTTCTAATGTATTAATGTACTTCGAAATCTTATCATCTATAGTGGTTTGAGAGGTAATTGTAATGTTGCCATTTGCATGTGCATATTTATTACGTTCTTCAACTAATTTCTTAAGTTCGCCTTGAAGATCTGAGTCTATTCCTGCAATTTTCAACAGAAGAAATACATCGCTTTCTCCTAAAACAGCGAAACTTCCAAAATATAACTCGCCATCTCTTGTGTTACCGGCACCATAAAAGTCAGTTATTCGACTTCTATCCTTTATCATATAGTGAAGCGCATTTTCTATGTCTCTTGGCGCTTGGATATTAATCTTTATGAGTATGTAATAAATACACACCATAAAAATCATATGAAGCTGAATATAGGCGAATTGGTATAGTGCATTAGAATAACTGATCTCCAATGCTTTGAACAAAGTTTTTAGATATTCACTTTCACTTGCATTTTTATAAATTACAGGCAAATAGTCATAGAGCGAATAAATGCTTTCATTTATCTCGTAAGTTGCAGAATTATTATATAGAAAATCCGCACCTTTCATCAAATTATCCGAATTTTGCGTGGGAGTAATAATCGCAGTCTCCATACTACTCACACCAGACTTCCGACATCTTATCGTTTATTTTTCGTTCAAACAGCTTGATAAGATGCTTGTTTTGCTCTATTATGGCCATTTCCTTATTTATATTTTCTACAATAGCTTTTTGGGTATCTAAATCTGGCAGAGGTAATAAATAATTTGCTACAAAGTCTTTAGTAAGTCGCTGCAAACCACCAGTTCCGGTCATATTATCTTTCCCCTTGAATAAAAAATCAAAACTGTTTATTGCGTAATAGAGTATCTCTGGCAAGACTCTTTCCGGAATTGCCCTTAGTACATAAAATTCACTTGAACCAAAACCGATTCCGTTACTCATGTTCTTTGCTATTCCAGCTTTTCCGTTTTCAAAGCAAGGTGTCACTTTTGCGAGCAACACATCGTTATCTTTGAAATATGTGTAACCTGAATAAACATCTGAAAGAGGCCTCGTTTCTTTGGGTGAAAAAAGCATTTCGTGCTCATTAACATCAGCCATTGGTACAAAAGATACTTCAGTCGAATTCGGCATATCCCTTGTTTCAGATTTTTTGGGGTTTAGTTCACATATATAACCCTCAATTTCATTTACAATTTCCTCTTGCACATGTAAAGGAGGGAGAGGGATTTTTATTCCACTTATTTGCTTTAAATTAAGAGATGGATACGCTTGGTCTGCAGTTAGTGATCTCGCATCGATGTTTATAAGGATTCGGTATAGATATTTATTATTTATTTTGCTTGGATCACAAATAATGCAAGCTAAGTGGCTTGAAACATACCCATCAACACCTAAGATAGCACGATGGTTTAGAAAGGTTGAAGCCCCACTTTTGGGGAACAAAATTGTACCTTTTGGGAATAACTTTAACCCACTAATTCCAGCATCATTTAAGTAATCCATCGAGCTAACTAGATTATCGGATAGGTGCACCATTCCAACATCCGCTGTTCTAAAAAATGGATATGTACCATTTGCAAATAATTCTTTATCCTGAGGTGCAGAATTGCCAGCAAGGATCTCGCAAACTTCACTGAGTTCAACAGTTGGGTAATCAGTGTTAGAAACAACCGACTCTTTATATCTGTCCCCTACAAGAATATAATCTTGTGCAGCAATAGTATTTTTACCTGCCAACGTAACCAATTCATGAGCAGAGACATTTTTGCCTTCTAAGTATTCTCTTATGATCTTAATTACTTCTGGAATATCACTGCCTTTTGTTTCTCTTCTCTGTGCGCCTAAATCAAATCCATCATTGTTTATTTTTACAAACAGAATCTCATCCTTTTGCTTGGCGATGATCTTGTCAAAAAGTAAAATACTTGTTTTTACTCCGCTGTAAGGATTAAAAACTCCAGCCGGAAGAGAAATAACAGCATAAAGGAGTCCATCCTCAACAAGATACTTTCTAAGGGCTTTATAAGCATTAGCAGATTGAAATACAATCCCTTCAGGCACGATAATCCCAGCTTTGCCTGTTGGATTCAAATGTTCAGCAATATAGTCAACAAACAAGACTTCTGAGCGCTTAGCAGGAACTCTGTATCTATTATGTGGGATAATACCACCTTTTGGTGTCATGAAAGGTGGATTAGCTAATATTACATCGAATGATTCATCCCATCTGTCAAGGCTTGTCAAAGCATCATATTCGTAAATTCTAGGTTTTGCAAATTTGTGCAGATACATATTAACTCTCGATAATCTGACCATGTCAGGAGAAATATCATATCCTGCAAAATTCTCTGTCATTCTTTTTCTGTCATCCGCGGAAAGCGTACTATTGCCATCTGCATCTTTATTTTTTCCAAGTATATGCTTGTAAGAGCTAATCAAAAATCCTGCCGTACCACAGCATGGATCTAGTACACGGTCACTTGGCCTAATGTCTACCAATTCACAGAATAAATCTGTAATGTGTCTTGGTGTTAAGACTATCCCTAATGTCTGTAAATCCCCCCCAGAGTAGCTCATAAATTCGCCATAGAATCTACCTAAATAATCT
>CAYFRY010000031.1:0-11095 GCA_964345665.1 uncultured Oscillospiraceae bacterium | reverse complement strand
TTTTCGGTTTGGGGTTTTTGGTTTGGGGGTTTTGGTTTGGGGATTTTGGTTTGGGGTTTTTGGTTTGGGGTTTTTGGTTTGGGGCTAGATGGGCGCGGGGTTTTGAAAACTCCACTGCAGCAGATTTAGATCCAACAGCCCTGAGTTTAGGACACAAGGATATTTTGTCCATTTGTGGACAAAAAATGGGACTTGTCCTCAGAATCATTAAAAATATTTGTTATTAAAGGGTTTACACCTTAAAAATCCTCGTACACGTTGCCCTAATTGTCCATTTTTAGGGAAAACACTGTCTGTTTTCCAGAACTTAAGGAATAATGCTTTCAAGCCTTAGGACGTAAACGTTTACTTGTCCCCAAATGGACAAAATACCGTCGCGTCCTAAATCGACGCCACAGCGAAGGTAAATCACCATCGGATTGACGCGCTGCCGAGGCTAAATCGATGCGAATTCACCGTATATGCTAAGATGAGCAAAAGTACCCTGACGAGGAAGCTCAAAAGAGGAAGCTCAAAAATGTCCAAAGCGCCTATGAAAAGACCTATAAGAAGCGGGAAAAGCATTCGTCTTGCCAGTCGTGTACAGATTTTGCAATATATCGACCATAAGGGTACGGCTTCACGCACACAACTGGCCAAAGACTTGGGTTTATCCAAGGCAACCGTCAGTGAACACGTCTCTCAACTCTTGGAACAGGGCATCTTGCTTGAAAAGGGCCATGCGCCCGGCCAGAATCTCGGCCGAAAATCCATTGATTTGGCGCTTAACGGAGACTATCGCTATTTTATCAGCATTGACTTAAGTGCAAGCTTGCCGCTAATCGTTCTTTGTAGCTTGAACAACCGACACATTAATGAAACTAACTTGCATTTTCCCAGTGACGCGGATTATGAGACGCGTAAAACGATGCTCATACACACCCTTCGGAACATGCTCGAAGAAAGTAAAATAGAGCCGAACAAGTTGGCCATTCTGGCTATATGCGCACCGGGATATTTCAACCCTAAGACCAAAGCCTTTTTTGCGGATGGTGTTTTCGCCTTATGGGAAATGGATCGTTTATCGAAAGAGCTTGGTAAAGCATTTGCCTGTAAGGTTTATTTAGCCAACGACGTCAATGCGGCTGCTGTAGGGGAGCATAACTATGCCAAACAGAACGGACTCGGCGCCAATAACATGCTTTTTATCCGGGCCGGCTGGGGCCTGGGTGCTGCCCTTATTATCGAAAATAATTTGTTTGTAGGCTCAGAAGGAAAGGCCGGCGAAATCTCCGACACCTTTTTCTACACTAGAAAAACGCCCTTGGCTTTACAGACAGAAGATTCCCATCTGACCATTCGTCATCTTCTACATTACGTTAAAAAGCACGCTCCCGTCGAAACAAAAAAACTTTTGGCTCTCAAGGGTTTATCGGTAGACAAGGTTTCTTTTTCCGACCTCATCAGCCTGCAGAGAGCCGGCGACGCCTTTATCAGCCACTGTCTTCATGTCACGGCGGAATTAATTGCCGCCTTTATCTGCAATACCTCTCTTCTGCTTGATATTCAAGACTATATCTTGAGCGGAGAATATTTGGAGACCGACCGCAGTTTTTTACCGACGATACAGAAATTTGTAAAAGAAAAAGGCTATACCGATTTAAGAATCAACAGTGCAAGACTACGCCACTACGCCGGTATCAGCGGCCTTACCGCTTTGGCGCGTCAACACATACTCGAACAGATTCTGGAAGGCAGCGTCTGACTCACTTAGGTGTTTTCTCTCAATATCTCCAGTAAATCCAAAATCAAGGGCACTTGCCCTACCTTATAGCCTGCCTCGGCATAATGGGCCAGCGCATCTCTGCTCACCAGTAAAGTACGCGGGAGTAAATCCGGATTGATATAAACCTGTCTGGCAACCGCTTCTTCCGCTTCACCGAAGACCATCGTAATATGGGGCAAAGCCTGCCGTACGCGATCCAAAATCTCGCAATTGGGCAGCGCCGAAGGAGACAAAACCATGGTAATAGGCAGATTCGCCCTTCGCATTTCTTCCTGATGCTCCAAAAGCTCTGCCAAAACATGGACCGACGGTTCCTGCATAGGATCAATCCAAAGCAGAAGGCCGTAATCTTCACTCATTAAACTACAAATATTTTCTCCTTCGTGCGCACCGGCCTGATCGTAGAAGAAAGAAATGGGATCCAAAGGAATCTGTAATAAGAGGTCATCCTTACCGGCCGCACGTTGACAAAGAGAAATCTTCTTCCGATCTCCCTCTGCAAAGTAGAAAGTCTCACTGTGCACCAAACAATTGCCATTCGGTAAGCGATTATTCGTATTCATGCGATAGTAACCGGCCGGACACGGTAAGGTAGCGGGAATGCTGTCCAAAACCGGATAGTCAAGCGCTCTAAGAGAAACAAAAGCATGTGCTTCTTCAGACCAGTAATCCAAGCTCCAATTAATCTGATAACGCCATTGCACCTCTGTACCCGCCTCCAATTCGACATGGGCCGAAGAACTCGGCTCAACAAGAGGCTTCGTCTCTTCAAACGTTTTCCATTCATTCTCTTGAAAAAAGCGTGCGCGTCCGTCACTCAAGGCAAGCTTGGCAGGAAGATGGCAAAACCTGGCCAGACTGACAAAAAGCATTTCTTTTTCATGTTCCGATGCCGCTCCAATCTCCCAGAGTTTGGCGAGCTCTGTTCTGTAACGGTCGGCTTTCGTTCCCGAATCCTTCGCGCAATGGGCTTCAACAAAGCGGCGAAGGGCCTCAGGGTTCTGAACAAAGGCCTGACGCTCTTCTTCAGAAATCGTTTCGGCGAAACGTCCGTAAATCAAATCCAAACTCTCAATTTCAACACGCGGTGAATAGACACTCGGCCAAACCGTCTCATCCTGATCCGGGGAGGGCATCCTTTTAATCCGCCACTTCGGTACATAGTTCAATCGTTCCCGTAAAACCTCCGGGGAAACATCCGAAAAATCCTTCAAAGACAGGGACGCCAAGATAGCAATCGCTTCATTCAACTGGTTTTCTGTAGCGGCTTTTTCTATGAACTCAGCAATAACGGGAAAATGTGCCCTTGCTTCAACCAAGCGCTCGGACAAAACCGCCACCTCAGGAAAGCGTTCGACAAGGTCACGACGCTCCTTCGCATAAGATAAGCGCTCCAGCTTCTCTTCACGTTTCTGATTCGCACGCAGCAGCGTTTCCGCACGTGCCTTCTGTTCCGCCTTAGTCAATGGTCTGTGGTGAACGGAGGCCGCTTTCGGCGCGATAAAATCCACTTCCGTAACGCCGACTTCAGGCCTATCGTCCGTAGGCGCTGAAGACAGGTCGATACTTAGAGATAAATCGTCTTGCAAATAGATATCTTCCTGATAGAGATGCCCACGATAATGACAAATCAGACGAAAACTCCCTCTTCCGAGGTACAGACGTAAGGAGCCGGATGAATCACTAAGCAACCTGGTAAGACTTGCAAAAGCACCGTAGTTGAAGACTTCCAAACGGCATTCTGCACCCGCCGCCACATCCTCCCCGAAAAGAAGTCTTAAGTCCAAGCAAAGCGCCTTAGCATAAAAAGGCAGTCGATTAATCAGTAAGTCTTTGCCCGCAAAAGGCAAAAGTTTCTCGCTTGCAGGAGGAATTACCGCGCGCGCGATGACCAACATCGCTCTGGAAGCGGCTTCCGTAAACCAACCGCGATTGAGAATAGGCTCCGGCTCACAAGCACCCAAGAAAACCCAGTCTTTTCCCGTCCATACCTCCACCCAAGCATGATTATCATCACAGTGCGACCACCAGGGCGCATAAATTTGGCGGGCCGGAATACCGATACTTCTCAAACAGGAAACCAAAAAAGTCGACTCTTCTCCGCAGCGGCCGTACACTTTGCCAAAAAGGGCTAAAGGATTGAGAGTTCTCGTATCCGTACTTCGATAACTCACTTGTTCGGCACACCATTCATTCACACGTAAAATTCTCTCTTCAAGCGTCTCGCCCAAGTCTAAGGCCATGAGTTGCTCTCGAAAAAAAGCGCGATGTTTGACGATACTCTCCGTATTGACACGATACCAAGCCACATAATTCAACCAAATATCCTCAGGAAGCTTTTCATCCGCCCCCATGTGGAGCAAGCTTTCTTTGGCAAAATCAAGCAGCGTATCAAAATCCAAGTTAATCAGGTCCGTGTTCGTCATGTGCCCAATATAAAAACGCATCAAAACGGCTTCATGGCCTTCCGCTTCGCTCATAGCCTCAGCCAGTTTCGGATTTAAGCGGGAAAGCTCCGCTTCTCTCTTCCGGAAGACCGATTGGATGAGTTCTAAGTACTGAGCCGATAAGTGCATGGTGAATCCCCCAAAACAGAAATTTAGGAAAAAGTAGAATTCATAATTCGCTTTTCAAACAAATTATACGTGAATTTTATGTATTAAAGCAATATTTATCAATTAATTATTCCTTTTAATATCTAAAGTGTACACATTTCTATTGTCTTCACAGTTTATTCATGCAATATTCGCTTTAAGATCAGGAGGTGACGTATGAAAAGGCCTTTAATTGAGGTTTGTTGCGGATCTGCGGAAGACGCCATCCAATCCGCTTTAGGCGGTGCCTATCGCGCAGAGTTGTGCTCCAACTTGTTTCAAGGGGGACTGACTCCTACGTTGGGGAGCTTCGAAACCGTTCGTGCGACAGCCGATATTAAAATCAATGTGATGATTAGACCACGTGAAGGCGGATTTTGTTATACAGCTTCCGAATTTCAAACGGCACTGAATGATGCCAAACATTTCGTTAAGGCAGGTGCAGACGGTTTGGTCTGCGGTTTTTTACACGAAAACGGTGAGG
Source organism: uncultured Oscillospiraceae bacterium (assembly GCA_964345665.1). Taxonomy (GTDB): domain Bacteria; phylum Bacillota; class Clostridia; order Saccharofermentanales; family Fastidiosipilaceae; genus JAXGQD01. Next base: position 6,252 of record CAYFRY010000031.1, on the reverse strand, counting down.
TGGATATTGACCGGACCAAGCGTTTTGTCGAGGCCGCTCAAGGTCTTCCCGTCACCTTTCATCGAGCGATTGATGTGGTTCCGAACTGGAAGAAGGCCTTTGACGAGCTATACGCTTGCGGTATCAAACGCATCCTGACCTCTGCGAAAAGATTTTTAGGATGCGACGGTATTTTGTCCGTTTTTGGACAAAGAAGGGCACTTATCCTAAAAAGCAAGGCCTCAGGTCGCCGCAAAAGCAAGCCTGAGCCTAAAAACTGAGGACAAGTCCACTTTATTGACCCGTTTGCCTACGGCGGCAAGGCGGTTTCTAATAAAAATCGGATTCTTTTTGCCCTGACCTTAGGACGTAAGCGTTTGCTTGACCCCAAATGGACAAAATATGCTCGCGTCCTAAAACAACAGCCGTCCTCACCTCATCAAAGTTCGTGCTCCTTCGTCATAACCAAAGCCCGAACCGGATACTTATCGGGAATCCTGGAACGTCCGTTCAACCCCAATAATTCTACAAAGAACAGGAGCCCGACAGCCTCTCCCCCGGCTTTTTCAACCAATTCAATATTGGCATTCGCCGTTCCTCCCGTTGCCAGAAGATCATCCACAATCAAGACCTTTTGGCTCGGTTTTACGGCATCCACATGCATGGCCAAGGTATCGTGACCATATTCTAAAGCATAGTCCACCTCATAGGTCTTATAAGGCAGTTTTCCGGGCTTTCGGATCGGTATAAAACCTTTATTCATAGCAAAAGCCAACGGCGCACCCATAATAAAACCTCTGGACTCCGCACCCACAATCAGGTCAAAATCCAAATCCTTAACCAGATCTGCCATCTGTTCAATCAGAGCTTGAAAACTTTCCGGATCCTGAAGGACAGTCGTAATATCAATAAAATCTATTCCCGGCTTAGGAAAATTCGGCACATGTCTCAGCTTTTTTTCTAAATCAATCATGCTACACTCCATTACGCTATTAAAAAATATACAACCACTTCTATTGTACTTGAATTGAGTCCTTATCGCTTGAAAAGAACGTCTACTGCACTTGCACTATCTTTTCCAGTTCATCCAAATAAGCGTGAAAGCTTTTCATAGCGGCTTCAATCGGCTTAGGCTTGGACATATCGAGTCCTGCCTTTTTAAGCACTTCAAGAGGATAGTCCGAACTGCCGGCGGATAAGAAAGTCAGATACTTGGTCAGGGCTTTTTGATCTCCCGACAAAATGGCCTGCGAGAAAGCCGTCGCAGCACTGAAACCCGTTGCATACTGATAGACATAGAAATTGTAGTAAAAATGAGGGATACGCGCCCACTCATAGGAGATCTCCTCGTCCGGCACAACAGCCTCACCGTAATAGGCCTGATTCATTCGGCCATATTCTTGGCAAAGATAATCCGCAGTAAGAGCTTGTCCCTTCTGTGCCGCTTCATGGATTAATAATTCAAATTCCGCAAACTGCGTCTGTCGGAAAACCGTACCCTTGAAACCATCTAAATAGTGGTTAATATAGTATTGTCTCAGACTCGGATTCGTTTCATTTTCCAAAAGATAAGCGGTCAGTAAATTTTCATTCGTTGTTGAGGCAATTTCCGCAAGAAAAATACTATAGTTACCGTAAATATAGGGCTGTTTCTTTCGAGTCAAATAAGAGTGCACACTGTGCCCCAACTCATGGACTAAAGTAAACAAATTATCAAGGCTATCTTGCCAATTTAACAAAATATAAGGTGCCGTATCGTAAGCACCGCTTGAATAAGCTCCCGAACGTTTTCCTTTATTCTCAGGCACATCTATCCAGCGTTCCGTAAAAGCCTTTTTCAAAATCGTCGCATATTCCTCGCCTAACGGTGCCAAGGCCTTCATGGTAATCTCTTTCGCTTCATCGTAGCTAATTTTCACTTCCGCTTCACTGAGCGGTACATATAAATCATAAGAATGAAGCTCATCCAGCTTCATCAGGCGTTTGCGCAGTTCCATATAGCGATGCAGCAACGGCAGGTTTTTACGCACGGTTTTAAGCAGATTATCATAGACTTTTTCAGGTATGGAGTTATTGAATAAAGCCGCCTCACGTGCACTCTTGTATCCCCTCACATCCGCCAAATAGTTTTGGGCCAAAACATTCCCGCTGATAAGTGTGGCAAAAGTATTCCTGAACTGTTTATAACTTTCATAGATACTTTTAAAAGCGGACTCTCTTACTTTACGATCACGATTTTCCATGAAGCGCCCATAGCGTCCATGTGTTAATTCTACCGTTTCACCTTTTTCATTAACGATATCTCCGAACTGAAGATCCGCATCGTTAAGAGCACCGAAGCTTTCGGAAGAAGCATTGAATACTTGACCGCCTTTAGCCAAAAGTAACTCTTCTTCTGCAGACAAAGTATGTGCTTTCGCCAAGCGTGTTTCTTCAATCATATGGCGATAGACCTCAAGTTCAGTTGTCGTCTCAAAATACTTCTCTACCTTCTCATCACTGAGCTTATTTAACTCGGGCATAAAGAAGGATATCTTAGCCGAATACTTTGTTAATAAGGCCATACAACGCTGTTCCATCGCTGTATATTTTCCGTCCGTGGTATCGCTGTCATGCATCATATGAGCATAGTTATACAAATTCTGTAAAGGTCTGGATAGTCGTTCATAATACCGGCAGGCTGAAAGTAGGTACTTACCTCCACATGCCAGTTTTCCTTCCGGACTGACTTCTTCTTCCAATAATGTTTCATAGTCTTTAAAAGCTTCTTCCCAAGCCTCGTCCGTTACAAATATTTTTGATAAATCCCAAGTCAGATCAATCGGTAATTCGCTACGTAAAGGGACCTGTTTCTCCGACTTGTTTTCTTCATTCACCGTTTGGATTTTCTTATCCTTATTTTTATTCTTTTTTTTCGACATTTGAGAATATCCTTTCATTAATTGCCCAGATAATTATTTATTTTACTCTTAAAAACAAAGTCATTTCCCTTTTTTTGAATTTCTTTTTTCCTTTATTATAGTTAAAACGATGCTGTCTTCCTTAAAAACGAATCATTTTACCAAAAAACAGCATTATTATGTTATGTATAAGAATGCCCATATTTCAGCCTTTGCGGGTTTTTCTTCGCTTTAATTAAATGATTTCTTCTGTTAGAATACCATTACCCTTTTATTACCAAAAGGTGTCAAATAGATGGGGGAAGAAATTACTGTGCAACATGAAGTCATTTGGGATAAGACGCTGGAGTTTCTCAGAAACACCGTTTCAAGTGTGGATTACAACACCGTCTATAAACCATTAAAAGTCGTTCAAATTGATGGAGCCTTTTTAGTTTTGGAATGTAAAGACAGTCTTCATCTTTCTTTATGTGAACGTTATAAAAAATCGCTGGAAGAAGCCTTAAAAAATGCTTCTCCTTCCCGTTTAAATATACGTTTTATTTTGCCTGAAAAAAGAAGAGTTAAAAATCCTAAAGTTAAAAAAGAAGACAGCGGCAATAATTTAAACCCTATGCTTTGTTTCGATAACTTTGTTGTAGGAGCAGGTAACAGTTTTGCCTATAATGTTTGTTGCTCGGTTGCCAAACTGCCCGAAACCAACAACCCCTCTAAAAATATGTTTAACCCTTTATTTCTTTACGGTGGTTCAGGACTCGGTAAAACACATCTTCTCCAAGCCATCGGTAATGAAATCTTGGATATGCATCCTGAGAAAAAGGTTGTTTATACACAATGTGAAACCTTTCTAAATGAATTCATCTCCTCTCTTTCGTCCAAGTCTTTTGAACCCTTTCGTAAAAAGTATAGGAACTGTGATTTCTTATTGATTGACGATATACAATTTTTAGAAAATAAAGAAGGAACTCAGGAAGAATTTTTCCACACCTTTAATGCGCTTTATGAACGTGGAAGACAAATTGTTTTAACTTGTGATAAACCTCCCACACAGCTTAATTCCCTCGAAAAAAGGTTAATCACTCGTTTTTCAAGCGGTGTTTTAGTTGATATTCAAGCACCCGACTACGAAACACGTGTAGCTATTCTCAGAAATATAGCTCGATATAATCATGTTGAATTCCCGGATGACGTTTTGGATTACATTGCCTCCAATATTTCTTCTAATGTCCGTGAACTGGAAGGTGCCTTTAAAAAAGTCTTAGCCTATACTCAACTTCAGGGAGAAGTAAACTTGGGCATGACTAAACAAGTCTTACAAGATATAATTCATCCAAACGGGGTTAAAAAAGTAACCGCCGAAATCATTATTAATGTCGTTTGTGCCTTTTATAACATCACAATTGATGACATTCTTTCACCCAGGCGAGATAAAAATATTGCTTATCCTCGAATGATTGCCATGTACTTCTTCAGAAATATTCTCGACATGACTTTAGGTAAAATTTCGGAATACTTCGGGAAAAAAGACCACACAACCGCGCGTAGTGCCTGTAAAAAAATAGATACAATAATTAGAGAAAAGGAAGTACCTTATGCCGAAGAAATAGAGGAACTTAAAAAGCGTATTTCTATGTAACTGCTGAAAAATTATAATTTATGCGTTATATTCCACAAAAAAAGTGATTATGTGGATGAAAACTAAGTGTATAAAATGTGTATGTTGCGCTTAGACACAAAAGCAACAATTCATACACAAAATTAGCCCCTAAAAAAGATCCGGCTAAACACATTAGAAAAAGACGTAAAACGGCATAGTAAATACCTTTGTAAAACTTAAACACATTATGAACAGACCATATTATTAAGACTACTAAATAGACTTTTTATAGTAATAATCGACTACAGCCCCTTCAAGGGTAAAAAAGGAGAATAAAATGAAATTTATTTGTGCGAAGAATGATTTATTAGAAGCCGTCAGCAGCTGTCAGCGTGCGGTATCGCAACGCTCTACTATGGCTATATTAGAAGGAATTCTTATTGAAGCGGATAAAGAACTGGTTTTAACGGGTTATGATACACAAATCGGCATTAAAGTGAGATGTATGGCAGATGTTTCTGTTCCCGGAAAACTGGTTATCAATGCCAAATTGATTAATGAAGTCGTCAGAAAACTTCCTGACGGGATGGTCATCTTCACACAAAAGCAAGAAGGTCTGATTGAACTGAGTGCCGGTCGCAGCTCATTTAAGTTGAAGGTCATGGAAGCAGACTCTTATCCTAAAACACCGGATGTGGACGTGGATAAGGCGGAGCGATTGGTCATAAAACAGAGTGTATTAAAAGAAATGATTAACAAGACGGTTTTCGCCGTGAGTACGGATGCGGCCAGACCTAATTTGAATGGTGCTCTTCTCTCCTGTACAACCAATAAGGCGACTATGGTTGCAATTGATGGTTTCAGAATGGCTGTTTTCAGTGTCTATGCCGATGAAGAGAAGGATATTTGGCCAACGGCTAAATTTATTATTCATGGTAAAACGCTTCGTGAACTGGTTAGTTTATTACGTGATAAAGAGCTTGTTTCGATCTTTGTTTCAGAAAACCATATCTTATTTGATATGGATAATGTTCGTCTGATTTCCGGTTTAATACAGGGTGAATTTATGGACTATACCAAAATTTTACCTGCCAGCAGTCAAAGTGTTTTACACGTAGAAACAAAAGACCTTTTGAGTGCTTTTGAGAGAGCATTTTTAATGGTGTCTTTAGAAGATAATCGCTTCCCTGTTACCATAAAAAGCTTGGATGAAGAACAGCTTCAATTAAGTATTGATTCAGTACGCGGCAGTTTTGTTGAGGACCTGAAAGTCAGTCTTGAGGGAGATGCCATTAATTCCGATTTTAACCCGCGTTTGGTCATGGATGCTTTAAAAGCAATTGATGATGAAAAAATAAGACTTAATTTCAGCGGTACCGTGGGTCCATGTGTTATTGAACCCGAAGAAGGTGACGGTTTTGCCTACTTGATTCTGCCCTTAAGAAAATTTTAATGCGGAAGAAAGATAGGAGACCGATGTTTATTCATGGAAGTAAGGAAACTTGAGCTTCGTAATTTCAGAAATTACGAAGCTTGCACTTTAGAGTTTTGTCCGGGTGTTAATGTCATTACCGGTGAAAATGGTCAGGGGAAAACGACTCTTTTAGAAGCCATTTTCCTCTGCACTTGTGCTCGATCACATAAGACGGCGAAAGATAAAGAGCTTATTCGCTATGAAGCGAATGAGTACTGTGTCGACTTGGATTTTTCTTCTCGCCATGGTCAAAGTGAATATCAAGAGAGTCTGGAGATTGCTTATTATGAGGCTATACCGGG
>CAYFRY010000030.1:8442-11283 GCA_964345665.1 uncultured Oscillospiraceae bacterium | reverse complement strand
TTACCTGGAGAAGGTAACAGCACACGGCACACAGAGCGGTCTCAAGAAGCTGATGTTGACCGGTGACTGTGCCCGTCGCTATTTCAAAGATCAGGCGGCCCAAAAACAACTTACAGAAGCCGGACTAAAGATAATCATGAGTGTCCAAAGCGGAATTCGAGCCTCGTCTTTAGCACGCTTGGCGTTCAGAGTTCAGGCTGAAACACCGGAACTCATCCAAAATGCCTCTGACTTGATGCCTCTCTACCTCACAGCGACCGAAGCGGAGCGTGGAGCGAAATTTTATGTTTGAGCTGAGACCGGCAAAGCCCGGCGACTTGACGGATTTGGCCGACTTGGAAAAACTCTGCTTCGAGAGGCCTTGGAAGCCTTCGCAACTTGCCTCATTGCTGGCCGCTTACCCTCCGGACGGCATTGCGGAAGAGTTTGCCCTTGTTTTGGCTGAAGGCCGAAAACTGCTTGCCTACATCGGCTGGCAAAGAGTCTTCGACGAAGCCGACTTACTCAGCATCGCCGTACACCCGGACAATCGTCGACAAGGTTTGGCTCAAGCGCTGATTCGGGCTTCCGAACCTAGGCTCAGAAAAAAAGGAGTTACGCTCCTTCGCCTTGAAGTATCTGAAAAAAACACCGCTGCCCAAGCGCTTTATAAGCGATTGGGTTTTGAAGATTATGGTGAGCGTAAAGACTACTATGGGGCCGGAGAAGCGGCAAGACTCATGCGAAAAAATTTAAAATAGCTTGTGCATTTTTGCCATAAAATGAGCGAGGATTAGTCAAAAATCATATAAAACCTAAAAATAGCACAAGCAGCTGACCTGATAGTTGTGAAGATTGACAGCGACAACGGCCAAAGTTTATACTGTAAAAAGCTAAGTGTTTCATAAAAAGCGAGTTTTGAGACGGATTCACTGACGGAGGAAAGAAATGGAAGTAAGAAAAGTGGTTTTCGATTGTGAAGACTCATTTGAATTGAAGGCAATTGCCGTGCTTATCCAAAAGGCTTCTTCGTTTCGTTCCAGCATCTGGCTGAACTGCGACAACCGCAGGGCAAACGCCAAAAGTCTTTTGGGCGTGATGAGTTTACGCATTGAAAGCGGTATGGAAATCGAAGTGACAGCGGAAGGTGCTGATGCCGAACAAGCGATTGAAACCGTTGTAGGATACCTCAGCAACCCTGAATTCTAAGAGCCCGAAACAAGATGAGCGAACAATTTGACGCACGCTTGGACAGTGTGCCTATGAACCCCGGTGTCTACTTGATGAAGGACTCCGAGGGTTCTGTTATTTATGTGGGAAAAGCGAATCATTTGCGCCAGAGACTTAGCTCCTATTTCGGACCTTCCGGTCCCCAAGGCGGAGCGAAGGTGCAGGCCATGGTTTCGCATGTTTCCTCCTTCGATTTTGTTATCTGTGAAAACGAACTGGAGGCCTTGGTCCTGGAATCCAACCTCATCAAAAGTTACAAGCCGTTTTATAATATTTTGCTCAGAGATGACCGCGATTACCCCTATTTGCGTATCACGATGCAGGAACAGTATCCGCGTATTCTGAAAGCCTACCGTATAGGTCCGGACCAAAACGAGGGCGCAAAGTACTACGGACCTTATTTGGCGGGAGATTTGTACCATGCCTTACGTACCATCCACGAGCTTTTCCCGCTCAAAACATGCCGTCGGGTTTTTCCGCGTGATATCGGGAAAGAGCGCCCCTGCCTCAACTATTATATCCGCCGCTGCATCGGTCCCTGCCGTGGAGATGTTTCGGAAACGGACTACCGCCAAATCATGCAGCAGGTTTGTGATTTCCTTGAAGGGCGCTACTCTGAAATTGTTGCGGATCTCAAGACCAAGATGAGTACGGCTGCAGAAGAACTGAAATTCGAAGAGGCAGGTGAGTGGCGTGACAAGCTTCTTCGCCTTGAGCGACTCCTTGAAAAACAAGTGGCGGTGACAGGTTATAAAGAAGATACGGATGCCTTGGGTCTGGCTCGCAGTGAAGGACTGGCCTGTATCGTTCGACTGGCTCTGAGAGCCGGGAAAATTACGGCAAGCACCACACATTTTTTGGGTGACGGTGGTGAGGGAGAGGCCGAGCTTTTGGAGGCCTTTATCGCTCAGTATTACCATGAGGGCAATGCGGTAAAAAGTTTGCTTTTACCCCAAGCTTTGGCGGAGGGTTGGCGACCTTTGGGGATGCAGCTTCACCATCCGAAGCGCGGTACAAAAACACAGTTGATTGAGATGGCTCAAAATACGGCAAGAGAGGCGCTGCTCAGGAAAAAGCTGATCAGCGGCTATTCGGAGGCTCAACGTTCCGAAGGCTTGCGTCTGCTCTCGCAGCTCTGCGGCCTTGAAGAGGAGGCTATCCGTATTGAAGCTTACGACGTGGCCAACTACGGAGAAACGGACAAAGCTTGTAGCATGATTGTGTTTAAAAATGGCAAAGCCGATAAAAGTGCTTATCGCCTTTTTAAGATTAAAAAGGTTGAAGGGCAAGACGACTATGCCTCTATGCGCGAGGCGCTCAGCCGTCGTTTGGCGCGCTTGGGTGATGCGGCTTTCGGCGAAAAACCCTCACTCATCCTTGTCGACGGAGGCAGTGCGCATGTTCAAATGGCCAAGACTCTGTTAGATGAAAACGGCTTGAAGATTCCTTTGGCCGGCATGGTCAAAGACGATAGACATCGCACACGTGGCCTGGCTTTAATATCCGGTGAGCTTTTAGAATTAGCTGAAATCGCTTTCCCCAAAAAACGGGCCTCCGCTGCCTATGCCGACAATGCGGAACTCCTGGCTTTGACACAGGAAGAGGCGCGCTTGGTCTTGAACTTACTTACGC
>CAYFRY010000030.1:6393-8425 GCA_964345665.1 uncultured Oscillospiraceae bacterium | reverse complement strand
GACGAAGCCCATCGCGTAGCAGGAACGTATACGAAAAAATTGAGCCGAAAACGTCAGCTCCGCTACAAACTGGAAGATATTCCGGGTATTGGCCCACAAAAGAGAAAGGCACTCATGAGTGCTTTCGGCAGCCTGAAAAAAATAGCGGAGAGCAGTACGGAAGAACTTTTGGAGCAGGTGCCGCAGCTGGGGAACAAGGCTGCAGAAGCGATTGTCGCGTATTTTTCAAAATCGGAAACCTTAGCGGAAACGGAGAAAGGGGAATGAGATGAAAATTTGGGCTATCTCCGACCCTCACTTGGGCTTCGGTGTCCAAAAGGGTATGGATATTTTTGGCAAAAACTGGGCCGATCACCCGGATGAAATGGCGGAGCATTGGCGTGCTCTTGTTTCTCCGGAAGACATTGTTATTTTATCCGGCGATATTTCTTGGGCCATTAATTTTGAAGAACTCAAACCGGACTTCGCCTTTTTGGCCGATCTGCCGGGATATAAATACATCAACCGCGGCAATCATGACTATTGGTGGGTATCGCTACAAAAGAACCGTAAATTCTGTGAAGTGCAGGGCTATAAGAAGATAGATTTTGTCCGCTCCAACGCATTTCTTTTACCACCCGCAGAACCGGAGGGTGGCCTTCTTTCGAAGGGGAGCTTACTTTGTGGAACACGGGGCTGGATTAATCCTTATCACCCGGATTGGAAGCAAGAGGATCAGAGGTATTTTGCCAGAGAAAAAATTCGTCTGCGCCTGAGTTTGGATGAGGCGGTGAAATTGAGGACGAAAGACGAGAGGCTTATTGTCTGTCTGCACTATCCACCTTTCGGGCCTAATGGGGAAGGGACTGAATTAACGGAAATCTTGGATGAATACGCGGTTCAAATCTGCCTCTTTGGTCATGTCCACGGAGCGAAAGGAGAGAAAATCGCAAGACTGAAAGAGGGTAATTGTATCTATCTTAATACGGCCAGCGATGTCCTGGGGTTTAGACCTCTGAATGTTGGCGCTGCGTGCGTCGATTTGTTACAATAATCTAATGAATTCCAGTAAGCTGTGATCTTTTTGTCACGCTCAGGGAGGAAATATCAATGGCGAAGAGTATGACCGGTTTTGGGCACGGTGAAGCGGTGGCCAATGGAAAAAAGGTCACTTGTGATGTGAAGTCCGTCAATAACCGTTATCTGGATGTGCAGGTGCGTATGCCGCGCAGCATTTCCGCTTTGGAACCGGCTGTGCGTGATTTGGCACGCCGTTACGTGAATCGAGGTAAACTCGATTTTTCCATTTTTATTGAAGATAACGCAGAGGAAAGCAAGCGCGTCTATTGTGATTTTGCATTGGCAGAGGCTTATAAGGTGGCCCTGGAAGAACTGGGGGCCGTTATGGAGCGTCCCTATCTTGTCAAAGTCCCGGATTTGATTTCCTTTCCGGGGGTTTTACAGGCGGAGTTGGCGGAAAGCGACGGCTCTGAATGGATGGAGGCCTTAAACGAAAGTGTAGAAATCGCCTTGGATGCACTCTGCGAAATGCGCGCGCAGGAGGGTGCGGGCCTTGAGGCGGATATTCTGAATCGCTGTACACGTTTAGAGATTTTACACAGTCGCGTAGCCAGCCGCGCGCCTCTGGTGGTGGAGGCATACCGTGAAAAACTCCAGAGCAGAATAATCGAACTTTTAGGAGCGGAGGCCGAAAAACTTGTCGAGCCACAGCGTTTGGCGGCGGAAGTACTTTTGTTCGCCGACAAGGCGGCCATTGATGAGGAGTTGGTTCGCTTACAAAGTCATTTCAAAGCCCTTCGAAAAACGGTGGTGCTCTCGGAACCGGTCGGTAAGAAACTGGATTTTTTGGTCCAAGAAATCAACCGTGAAGTCAACACTATCGGCTCCAAAGCCAACGATCTTGAAATTACCAATACCGTCATGGACATGAAGAGCGAAGTCGAAAAAATCAGAGAACAAATACAGAATTTGGAGTAAATACGTGGCTAATTTTTTAGAAATCGGTGCAGGAAATCTCGTTAACCCCATGCGT
>CAYFRY010000030.1:2526-6383 GCA_964345665.1 uncultured Oscillospiraceae bacterium | reverse complement strand
TGGTCAGTGCCGACTCATCGCCCGTGCGTCGAATGATACAAGAGGCGAGGGCCCGAGGCGTATTAATCGATGCGAGCTCCGGTAAAAAAACACTGGCGGCTTTGGTCATGGACAGTGATCACATTGTTTGCTCCGCTTTGGAGCCCGAAGAACTCAAAGGCCGCTTGGCGCATCTGACGACTGCCTATGATTCTGTGGAAAGAGAAGAGCGGCCATGAAAAGAAAAGAAACATTGATTGATCGAAAAGGTGTAGTCCTCTGTTTGTCAGGACCGTCCGGCGTGGGTAAGGGCACCGTTATCCATGCCTTGAGGGAACTTTACGAAGATCTTACCGTTTCGGTATCCGCGACAACACGCCTTCCCAGACCGGGAGAGAGAGAAGGCATTGAGTATTATTTTGTGGACAAGCCTCGCTTTGAAGAGATGTTGGATAAGAATGAAATCTTGGAATACGACATCTATGTCGATCATTACTATGGTACGCCTAGAGAACCGATTGAACGGATGTGTGCGACAGGTCAAGATGTGGTGTTAGATATTACTGTAAAGGGCTCCTTAGCGGTTAAGAAAAATTTCCCGGATGCCGTAACGATTTTTCTTTTGCCACCCTCTGTGGAGGAGTTGGAAAAACGCCTGCTCAGTCGCGGAACCGAGAAAGAAGAGGTGGTCCGTAAGCGCTTAGAGTTTGCCAAAAAAGAGATGCTGCAAGTCGGAAAATTTCAGTATGTATTGGTCAATCAATCTGTAAAAGAAACGGCGACCCAGCTATGGCATATCCTGGAAGCTGAACGCCATAAAGTGAAAAACACGTTAGGAATTGAAGAAGTGATTAAAAACCTGTAGAATAATATGGCTTATCTGAAAGCATGCCGTGGAAGAGGCTATTCCCGATAAGAAAAAACATGCTCGGATGAAGAGAAAGAGGAAAATAAATGCTAGTAAAACCCACGCTGGATGAACTCCTGCCCAAAACTGAAAACCGCTACACCCTGGCTGTTTTAGTTGCGAAACGTGCCCGTCAGTTGATGAATGGTGCTTTGCCCATGGTGCAATCGGAAACACCTAATATGGTGACCTTAAGCTGTGAAGAAATTGCCGAGGGTGATGTCACCGCTATTCCCGGAAAGCATGAAGTCTGTATCCCGGAGCGCCCTGAAGTCATTGAGGCACGTCGTTTGGCAGCAGCCGCGAAAGAAGACAGTGCACGTTTGGAAATTCTCCATGACGACAGTATCGTTGAGGTTGCGGCTAAGCCTAAAGTAGAAGCACCTTTGGATTTGGAAGATTTAACCGCCAGTTTTGATGCGGCCAACCAGGAATATATGGCCAAAGCAAACGAAGCGGAAGAGGAGTAAGACGTGGCTGTTGAAAAAACAATGGATAAAATCGTTGCCTTAGCCAAAAATCGCGGCTTTATTTTCCCCGGTTCCGAGATTTACGGCGGCTTGGCGAATACCTGGGATTACGGGCCTTTAGGCGTTGAACTGAAGAACAATGTAAAAGAGGCGTGGTGGCAGAAATTCGTTCGCGAGAGCGAATACAATGTCGGCGTTGACTGCGCCATTTTAATGAACCCCCGCGTTTGGGAGGCTTCCGGTCATGTGGGCAGTTTTTCAGACCCCTTAATTGACTGTAAATCCTGCAAGTCTCGTTATCGTGCAGACAATTTGATTGAAGATTGGCAAAAAGAAAATAACGTTAGCGATCTTATCGAGGGCATGACCAATGAGGATTTGGTTAAGTACATCAATGACCATGAGATCAAATGCCCTTATTGCGGAAAACTCAATTACACAGGTGTGCGCCAGTTCAATCTGATGTTTAAGACTTTCCAGGGTGTGACGGAAGATAGTTCGACTCAGATTTACCTGCGCCCTGAAACGGCCCAAGGCATTTTCGTCAACTATGCCAATGTACAGCGTAGCGCCCGTAAGAAAATTCCCTTCGGTATTTGCCAAGTGGGTAAGTCTTTCCGAAATGAAATTACTCCCGGCAACTTTACCTTCAGAACGCGTGAGTTTGAACAAATGGAACTGGAATTCTTCTGCGAACCCGGCACAGACCTGGAGTGGTTTGAGTACTGGAAAGACTTTTGCCACAATTGGCTGCTCAATTTGGGCCTAAAAGAAGAAGAGTTGCGTCTGCGTGACCACGGCCCCGAAGAATTGTCTTTCTACTCCAAAGCAACCACGGACTTCGAGTTCCTCTTCACCTTCGGTTGGGGTGAACTCTGGGGTATTGCAGACCGTACGGACTACGACTTAAAGCAACATATTGAATACTCTAAAGCCAGTTTGGAATATTTCGATCCGCAGACCAATAAGAAGTATATCCCTTATGTGGTCGAACCCTCGTTGGGTGCGGACCGCGTGACCTTGGCTTTCCTTTGCAGTGCATACGATGAAGAAACTTTAGAGAACGGAGAGACACGCGTTGTGCTGCGTTTCCATCCTGCATTGGCACCTGTGAAAGTTGCGGTATTACCCCTTTCGGCCAAGTTGACGGAGCAGGCACAAGAAGTGCGTAAACTTCTGTCGCAAGACTTCAATGTTGAACTGGATGACCGTCAAAGTATCGGAAAACGCTACCGCCGTCAGGATGAAATCGGTACGCCCTACTGTGTGACCTATGATTTCGACAGCCTGGAAGACGGATGCGTTACAGTGCGCGAGCGCGACAGCATGGAACAAGTCCGTCTGCCGATCAGTGAATTGCGTGCTTATTTTGTAGACAAGTTTGATTTTTAAGAAAGTGCCGGACCCATCCGGCCTTTTTTAATGATAAAAAGAATCGTTTGAAAAGGGAGAGTCGCCGGACTTTTCTGAAAAGAGAAAACAAAGGCTTAAATGCCGATAATTAGGAGGATTTTATGGTAAAATACGTCTATTTATTTAATGAGGGCAACGCGAGCATGCGTGAACTCCTGGGTGGTAAGGGTGCCAACTTGGCAGAAATGACCAATCTCGGACTACCTGTTCCGCGCGGTTTCACGATTACGACAGAGGCCTGTACGCGCTATTACGCAGACGGTGAAAAAGTCAGTCAAGAAATTGAAGATGAGATTTTCAGAACGCTCGCTGTTACCGAGAAAAACAGCGGAAAAGGCTTCGGCAATCCGGCCAATCCTTATCTTGTTTCCGTTCGCTCCGGTTCCAGAGCCTCTATGCCCGGCAGGATGGACACCATTTTGAACTTGGGCCTTAATAACGAGGTGGTGAAAGGTTTAGCGGAACTGACCGGTAATCCTCGTTTTGCCAATGACTCTTACCGTCGTTTCATCGCCATGTTCTCCGACGTCGTTATGGGTATTGATAAAAATCTCTATGAAAAAGAATTAGACGAAGTGAAAGAGTCACGTGGTGTCAAGCTGGATACTGAGTTGGATGCAGAAGCGATGGCCGAAGTGGTTGAGCGTTCTTTGAGAGTCTATAAAGAGAATAAGGGTGAAGAATTCCCTCAGGATCCGAAGGTTCAGCTGATGGAAGCGATTAAAGCCGTTTTCCGTTCGTGGAACAATGACCGTGCTATTACCTATCGTCGTTTGAACGGTATTCCCGGATCTTGGGGTACTGCGGTTAACGTACAAGAGATGGTTTACGGTAATATGGGTGATACCTCCGGTACGGGCGTTGCCTTTACGCGTAACCCCTCCACCGGTGAAAACGCCCTTTACGGTGAGTTCTTGATGAACGCACAGGGTGAAGACGTTGTGGCAGGTATTCGTACGCCCGCAACGATTGATCATCTGAAAGACGTGATGCCCGAGGTCTTTGACCAGTTCAATGAGATTGCGGAACGTTTGGAAAACCACTACAAAGATATGCAGGATCTGGAGTTTACGATTGCGCGCGGTAAG
>CAYFRY010000030.1:735-2516 GCA_964345665.1 uncultured Oscillospiraceae bacterium | reverse complement strand
TACCCCCCTGCCTATCATCAAGATGAAAGATATTATGCCTAATGCTTATCATGAGTTCCTTGCAATCTGTGATAAACTTGAGCATCACTACAGAGATATGCAGGACATGGAGTTTACCATTGAAGACAAAAAACTCTATATTCTCCAAACCCGTAACGGTAAGAGAACGGCAGCCGCTGCTCTGCGCATCGCCACCGAGCTTGTAGCTGAAGGAAAAATCACGGAAGAACAAGCCGTCATGCGTATTGAACCCGCTCAGTTGGATGCGCTTTTACACCCCACTTTCGACGTAGCCGCTCTGAAGGCCGCGAAGCCCGTTGCCAAGGGACTGCCTGCTTCCCCAGGCGCCGCATGCGGAAAAATCTATTTTACCGCTGAGGATGCTTCCAAGGCCGTCAACGAGCGT
Organism: uncultured Oscillospiraceae bacterium; assembly: GCA_964345665.1. Classification (GTDB taxonomy): domain Bacteria; phylum Bacillota; class Clostridia; order Saccharofermentanales; family Fastidiosipilaceae; genus JAXGQD01. The sequence continues at coordinate 2,110 of CAYFRY010000030.1, read as the reverse complement.
GGTGAAAAGGTTATCCTGGTTCGTCTTGAGACTTCTCCCGAGGATATTGAAGGCATGCACTCTTCTGAGGGTATCTTAACCGGTCGTGGCGGTATGACTTCCCACGCAGCCGTTGTCGCCCGTGGTATGGGTAAGTGCTGTGTTTCCGGTTGTTCTGAATTGACCATCCGTGAGGAGGAGAAGTTCATGACGGATGCCAGCGGCAGAAGATACAACGAAGGTGATGTGATTTCTCTCGATGGCGGTACCGGTTTTGTGTACGGCGAAGCTATTCCGACCGTTTCCGCAGAAGTTAGCGGCGATTTGGGCACCGTTATGAGTTGGGCTGATCGCTTCCGTAAGATGGGGGTTCGCACCAATGCGGACAGCCCCAGAGATGCTGCGGTCGCCAGATCCTTGGGCGCAGAAGGTATCGGCCTGACACGTACTGAGCACATGTTCTTTGAGCCCGATCGTATTTTTGCCTTCCGCCAAATGATTGTCGCTAAAGATGAGGCTGCCCGCCGTGCCGCCTTGGCCAAAATCGAGTCCATGCAACAATCCGACTTTGAAGGTATTTTTGAAGCCATGAAGGGCCTTCCGGTGACCATCCGTCTGCTGGATCCGCCTTTGCATGAATTCCTGCCTACCAAGGAAGAAGAGATTCAACAGCTGGCCACGAGTTTGGAAGTTGATTACAAAGATCTGGTTGATTTGATTGAAAAATTACACGAGCTTAACCCGATGATGGGTCACCGTGGTTGTCGTTTGGCTGTCTCCTATCCGGAAATCGCTGAAATGCAAACCAGCGCCATTATCAAAGCGGCTCTGAAAATTAAAGCCGGTGGCTCCGACATCGTGCCTGAAATCATGATTCCGCTGGTCTGTGAAGTCAAAGAACTGCAGTTCGTCAAGAAGGTTGTCGTGGAAACCGCCAATAAGCTGATTAAGGAATCCGGCCTCAATCTCGACTATCTTGTCGGCACCATGATTGAAATTCCTCGTGCCGCCCTGCTTGCGGATGAGATTGCCAAGGAAGCCGCTTTCTTCAGCTTCGGTACCAATGACCTCACACAGATGACGTATGGACTTTCCCGTGACGATGCCGGTCGTATTTTGGATGACTACTACAAAGCGAAAATTTTTGAGGCTGACCCGACGGCCAGCTTGGACCAAGACGGTGTCGGTCGTCTGATGCGTTTTGCTGTTGATGGTGGGCGCCGTACCAATGCCAAGATCAAACTCGGTATCTGCGGCGAGCACGGTGGTGATCCTGCCTCCGTCAAGTTCTGCAACAGCCTCGGCTTGAACTACGTGTCCTGCTCACCCTTCCGCGTTCCCATCGCGAAGTTGGCTGCTGCCCAAGCCGCTATTGAGCAAGGCTGATTGTTGTAAG
>CAYFRY010000030.1:0-725 GCA_964345665.1 uncultured Oscillospiraceae bacterium | reverse complement strand
CGCCTGGTTGAAAAATGTTTGCAACCTTAAGATGCTTGGCTTAATAAGACGCTCAGCTGAAAAGCGTTTGGTGTATTAAGACGCTTGGCTTATAAAGGCACCTGACTTACAAAGTAGTGTTACTGAAGGCGAGCCCCCTCGGGGGCTCGTTTTTATATCAGTTGCTATTTGAGCGTGCGATTTGAGTATATGAGGCCATGGAGCTTGTTTTGGGGAATAATAAACTTTGACTATTTTTGTTTGGGATTTATAGCCTTTGACTACGTAGCGTCGTAAAGAGAGGCCATGGCCTGTCCTGCGAACAACAGGCTCGTGCGTTCATAACTATTATGCGCTCATACTGTTATGACTTAGTAGAGCTATAAGAGAAAAGTTATACCTTAGAACCGCCGTACGGTCATACCGTCGAAAAAAATGACCATTGTGGCAAAAAAATTAACCTGTATGAGACGCATACTAATAATATTTGGCTGAATTAGTGATAAATAAGAACTTTTTTAGTAATTTAGGGATAAAGAGGGTCCTTTTTACACTCACAGGCGAGCTGTTCCTCAAATAAATCGTAAAAAAGAACCCAGCTGAGTACTACAGTCGAAAATTTCTACCCGAATGGAACGTTTTTACGTCTGTAAGTAGAAGTGCCAACAAACGTGAGAAAAAGCATCAGAAAACCGCCGCAAGACGCCCGGGCGCGTGGTAAAAAGGGGATAAAAAAGTTGGGGATG